>JABMPO010000023.1 GCA_013203015.1 Fidelibacterota bacterium | reverse complement strand
GGCTACAGTCGCCCAGTCACTCCAACCAGCCCCCAAATTTGACCAGGAATGTCCGCTGGGAACGGTATTTTCGTCAATAGCCGTACTGATAAGATCTGTAGTTCCCAGGGCAATAACAAAATCACCGGTGAACGTCCAGCCGGTTACAGATTGCGTAACCCACTGATCATCAACAGTTGTAATTGACTGAGTGTAGAGCGGTGTTTCATCAGGAATTCCACCTGCTACACTGAAACCATAGATATTTGTAGCACCGGTCGCACCGGCATAGCCGAAAATATCAACCGTATTTACCGTGATACTGGTTACACCGAAAGGAGCGTCAAACATAGTACCTAAATATGCTTCACCCGGATCGGTTAAACCAATTGCGTTCTCAAAGCTACCATCATCATAAATGACATCGCCATTAAATCCGCCACCGGTATTCAAATCATTCCAGGTTACATTTACAACAGCGTCACCTGCTACCGCATTTAAGCCGGTAATCGCAGGAGGACCTTCCTGGAAATCAATCTGCCAGAAATGAATATCGTCAATATAAAGGCCACCAGCATTCCCACCATCATCATTATCATCGAAACGCGCCCTAAAGCGCAATTTTACATCATATCCGGCATAAGCGGATAAATCCATCTGGGTATTACCATTGAAAGGATCGCCGGGCATATAAACCTGCCAACCGATGTCTGAACCACCGGGACGTCCAATATCACCATAATCATAGAAAATCTGGTCCCATACAAAATCCTGGGCACCAAACCACCAGGAATTGTTCTCATAAGCCTCATAAGTATCGGTGTGGAAATAAGTGGTGGTACCATTCAACGCGACTGGAACCAAGTTAACCTGATCATCGGCATTATCAAAAAATATGGTGTCACTGGCAGCATTAGTAACCAGAACATTATCCAGGAAAAAACCGGTCTCTGCGGTATTGGGATCCGAACCAAAATAAAAACCCAGTTTAACCGTCTGACCGACATAAGCGTTCAAATCGAAGCTGGCATCAGCCCAACCTGCAGTTGCAGTACCACCCCAACCGGGTACATTGCAGCCGTCGGCGTTGGAAGACCAGCCATAGCAACTGGAATAATCATAAGCAGGGGTACCGGAAAGGACACTCCAGTTTACACCATTATCAGTGGAAATTCTTACATTGGCAGCATCCCAACCATTTATCTCACAACCATCAATTGTTTGAGGATCACCGGCATAAGCTTCAATACTGTAGTTTAGTTTAAAACTTAAAACGGGACTCGTACCAGCGAGCGTAATAGATGGTGTTTCAAGCCGTTCCAGTGTTGCATCAGGATAGATACCTTGCGTCTGACTTACATTAGCCAATTCCACAAAATAATAATCTTCCAGAAAACCATCATCATCACCATCACTATCAGGTGTGTTGCACCATACGGCAAAACTAAATTTGATAAACTGAGTATCGTAGATCAGTTCCGGCAGAGTGATTATCGGTGAAACAAGCATCGGATCCGTATCGTAATTATCATCGTCAGCATTAAAACTGTGGGTAGGACTATTGCTGGTAACTTCAGTCAGAACCCATTCGGCATCATTGGTCCAGCCAGAAACATCACCCTCCAGATCATCAAACCAGATCGTGGTAGTGTCGGTACGGCTGCTGATAGAACGATCCGAACTGGACATAATAGGATTAACTATCTGCTCAGCTTCAGCCTTCAGCAACGGGGTGTTATTTTGCACGTAAGCAATATCCCGTGCCATCAGGAAGGTCAGAAAAATAAATAAAACGAACACTAATTTTGACTTCATTTGAAAATTCCTCATTTATTCCATTCAGTTATTTTATTCCAATCCAGTGAGATTACCAAATACTATATAGAGATTTTATCAATTATTGATTTACATCAAACTAAAGCCCCACTCACCTGCGGATTCCTCTAAGAATTCTTTATTAAAATTCAGCTCCGATTGCTAATTGATGAACCGGTTTAAGAATACCATAATCGACGAAAGCATAATCCACCTTAAGTGCAAAAGCACTGGTTCTGAATGCCAAACCAGCGCCTGCGCTGAGTTTTGCTGTGTCATGTCCAAGATTATAGCCGGTACGAATAAAAGCAAATTCGTTGAAACTGTATTCCAGACCAGCGGCTCCGTACATCAAATAGTCAGTGGATCGGATACCATCAGCAGACAGTGTTAAACGATGATTCTCCATTCGGATAAAACTGCTCCCTGGACCTACTAAATCATTTTTTAATCCATAACGGATCACTACCGGAAGTGAAAAATTTTCACTAATTCTACTTAGTCGGTTATCAACACTCAGGGTGTCATCAACGGTTTTCTCCAATCCTTCGCCACGAAATTGTACATCAGGACCCAGATTACTAATATTAAAACCCAGCACATTACCAAATAATCCGGTATTGTATAACAATCCAGCATCAAATGCCAGGGATTGCATCGTAGTAGTATAAATGTTTTCCCGCAAGTAGTTAGCTACGACGCCTACCCCAATTTTCTCAGTTATTTTTCTGGCGTAGGCAATCCGCAGAGCGAAGTCAGTGACTTTGTAATCCTCACCAGTACCAAGAGGGTAATAGATATTGGTTACCTTCATTGGTCCCGAATCGAGGAAGAATAAATGCAAACCAAAATAATCGGCCTGTGATAATTTTTTGCCATAGGATATTACATTATGGGTTATTCCGGCCAGATAATTTGTTTTTGCAAAATATACTTCGGAACCTTTTAGATAAATCAAGCTGGCACTGTTATCAGGAATTCCGGCAATGCCGCGGCTATTGGCAACGGCTGAACCGCCCATGCTATTGGCCCGGATGCTGGTTCCGATTTTCAGCCAGTTACCAGTATTGGTGGCTGTGTTTTCATTACCATCGGGAAGCTCAGAATACTGGCCAAATAATAGTCCAAAAGACACTATCCATAGGCTGATAAGTTTTGAGTGTTGCTTCATCGTACCACCGAAAATTTTCCAATGTGTTTTTGGTCATCGGATTCCACCACATAGATGTATAATCCGGGAGCAACTAATTTTCCGCTTTTACTGCGCAAATCCCACCAGGCATTCCCATTGTAAACATTATTGTGTTCAAATGAATTAACTAACTCACCGGTAACAGTGTAGATCGAAATACGACAATGTTGAGGTAGTTGAATAAACCGCATTCTAAAATCAGTCGCTGTTTCAAGAAACCCTGATCTGACAATAAAAGGATTGGGAACAACCTGAATTTCGCTCAATTCAGATTCGCTTACTTTATGAGATTTTCCCAGAGCTGACATATCCACCAACCAGTTATCACCATCCGTAAAGAATTTTTTTGGTCGGATTATGACATAATCTCCATCATTCCAGGGATATACTGTACGCCATGGATTATCATTTACACCATCGCCATTGTTATCAATAAAATCAATTGAGGGTTCGAAGCCGCTATGGGTTTTTTGGGCAACCCATACCATTGCTTTGTGTCCCACTAAATCACCGTCCCGATAGGTTTCATCGTCCAGCCATACTTGACTGACATTGGAAAAACCATGCTGCAACATATAATTGTTAACAACCATTGGGGGATCAAAATCAATTATTAAATTATAAGTAACTACCTCAGATTCTTCACCATCAACCATTAATGTATCGCGTTCAAAAAGTAATTTCTCATTTATGGTATAGCTATTATCTCCATAGCCAAGTGATACTAACGGAGGTGGAAAGGTCACACCGTAGTCATTATGTTTCAAGCCAACTTTTCTACCGGTTGACAAATTAGTAATTCTAAATGGTAGCGGTGTCATCTGATTGGTGTGATTAATAACCGTGTCACCAATAGAAGTGGAGAAAAATTCCAACTTATAGTCAAAATTCAATCGCTTTTCGTACTTTCCTTGATCAGTATCAAATTTAAGATCGATCAAATTGATTACACTACTGTCGGCGTGCCATTCTAATTCTTCAACTACCAGTGGGGCAGGTATGAGCCAGGGAATATTGTGATATTCAAATTGGATTCCATCGAGAATAGCACTGCGTTCATCAACAGCTATAATTTGGGTATATGCTGGAATATTAACTTCATCATTTTCTTGATACGCTCCGGGAAAATCCAACAGCGAGTCAATAGTAAGTGAATCAAGCCCAGTAATTGCGATTGTTTCGGCAATGGCTACGGGATTCCGATCCAGCGAATCAACCACCTCATAAATATAAACTTTGGGGTTCTCACAGTTCATACCATCAACTGAAGTCACGCCATGGTCAGCTTGTACTTCAAAAATATATAAATCGCTGCTTAATTGTTTTGTATCAACGATATCATAGGTGATGTCACCAGTGCCGAGGGTTCCTTCCTGCCTGAGAAAGAAATCACTAACATCATCCGGAAAAGTGATATTGCTGGCATAATAACCAGGAATAATTTTCACAAAATTTTTATCATCCACCGATGATCCCATGGGTGATTCCAGGCTGGCAATGCCATTTTCACCATCCGTACTTGTGAAATGATCGGGGTTTGATGGCGACCAGACAGTATCAGCAACAAAATTCGAATCTGTCTGATTGTAAATAATTTCATATGTTCGCAGTCCCATATCATAGGACGTAACAGCATAGGTATATTCAATGCCGTCAACAACATCATCATCCGAAAAAGAATAGCGCAAACCAGAATTATTACCAAGACTGATTGCCGGCTGATAAGGATCATTTCCGAAAATCCCTATGCCACGAATCGGATCACTACCACTGCATTCGTCATTTATATAAACGCAATGTAAAGAATCCTCAGCGAATGTAAGGTCAAATTGCGCAATCGGGCGCCAACCAACGAAATTACGATCCCAATCATAAATTTTATCATCTGGACCACCCCAGGTTATACCCCCATCGGTACTCTTATATATTCGGTAACCTTCAAAATCAGAATAGCCAGTCAATGAATCTATAGAAGATTCAGCTAGATTATCCCAGAAAAGATAAACCCGCTCATGTTCGGCGGCAACAAGAACAGTCGGGGTAATGGGGGCGGAAAAACCAGGACTGGCAATACTTATATTCATCAATATCAATATCATCGATATCAAACCTGCCGGAAAATTCCGGTTCAGTGATTGTGAATTATTTCTCATTATTATTATTATTTAACCTGATATTAGAAGTCGATACCAATACTGAAATGTTGAGTCGACTCGAGAATTCCATAATTAACAAAAGCATAATCAACTGCGATAATGAACATGTCCGCACGATACCGATAGCCAGCGCCGGCACTGAGCCGACCCGTATCATGGCTAATAAAACTACCGGCACGAATAAATGCAATTTCCCGCCAGGAGTACTCCATCCCCATATTACCGGAAACCAGGTAATCAAGGGGATTTATACCTTCAAATGTCATCGAAACTCTGTGGGTAGGATCCTTTATAAATATACTGTTCGGTCCTATTAATTCATTTGCTACACCCAGCCGGAAAGACAATGGTAATGGAAAGGATCGCGTAACCTTTTTAAGCTGGCCACTGGCATCCTCCACCAGCGAAACATCAGTATCAAGACCAGAGCCATAATAAGTTATTTCAGGTCCAAAATTGCTGATTGCCATTCCCAGTACAAAACCATATATGCCGGTACTAAAATTGGATCCGATATCGAAGGTGAACGTATTCATCCTAACATCATCCAAGCGATCGTTAATATAATTAAGGGAAATGCCGACCTTAAGGCGATCCGTCAATCTTTTTGCATAACTGGTACGAAGCGACAGTGATGCGGTATTATAGAAACTACCAGTACCATTTGGTTGGTCTTCGGTAGTGCGTTCAATATCACCGGATCCAAGGAAGAAAAGATTAAAAGCCAAAAAATCGGACCGACCAAGTTTAGCACCACCGGCAAACACCAGCTGACTAATGCCAGCAAAGTAATTTACCTTGGAAAAATATACCTGTGAATTATTAAGGTAAGCAATAGCTGCGGGATTACTGGGAATAGCAGAAACACCGCGACCACTTGCCACACCCGCACCCCCCATTGCCATTGCCCGAACATCCGCTCCAAGCTTTAACCAGTTACCTGCAGTAGTAGCAACTTTTGAAACCACCTGAGGTGTATCGTTAAACTGACCAAAAGCAAGGGCAGTTATAAATATTACTAAAGTACTTGATCGTATGATCTTCATGCCATTTTCTTTCAAATTATCGTACAAAGGCAAATTTACCAATGTGCTTATCATCCCCGGCCTCGACCACATAGACATATAGACCAGGTGCGATTTCCTGATTATTCATTGACCGCAAGTTCCAAAATTCAATACCACTGCTGGCGGAATCGTGATCAAAACTAATGACTTTTTCACCAGTAACGGTAAAAATCGATATGGTGCACTGGACTGGTAAATTTGTGAACATAATCTTACGTACATATTCAGTTTCATTGAAATCCGACCGCACGATATAGGGATTAGGGACTACTTTCACATCTGCCAAAGTCATTACCGCAATCGGGCCTGGTATTACGGTAATAAAATTTGCATCCTGGATAGTGGTTCCTTTGGAATTCTCAATGGATTGATAGCCATTAGGGGCAGACCAGAAGTTGGGATTGGACATTGCAGTATCAGAAACCTGGGTATAGCCACCGCTGCCATCAGCAAGGTAGGATACTTTGACCGGAGCCTCAACACCCATATCATAACTGGTAACTGAATAAGTGTATTCTCGACCATCCTTAACATCAGTGTCAACCCAGTAATATAATCCGTCATTAGTTTTGTCTGGCAACCCAGTATCACTACCCAGATCAAACCAGGGAGCATGGGGGTCTTTCCCGGAAATCGAATGGCCGCGATTAGGTGAGTCGTGGCATTCGTCATTGGCATATACACAGTACAATGAATCCTCCTTTTCAGTTAAATCCCATTGTGCAACGGGATGCCAACCCACATGAATGCCATAATCGTCTAATATTTTATCTTCTGGCTGACCCCACGTTTTTCCGCCATCGGTGCTTTTATAAATTTTATAGCCTTCGAAATCAGCGTAGCCGGTCACAACATCATTTGATCGTTCGGCGACATCATCCCACATAATCGTAACACTGCCATGCTCGGTTTTGGCGGTAACATTGGGAATCGTTGGTGCAGTGTAGCCTTGATAATGGGAATTGTACATTATCTGAGCAAATCGGGCATTTTGAATCAGGTCGGTGGTATCCTGGCCGAAAATAATACAAAATGAAAACGGGACTTCTTCTCCAACACTGAAATCGAATGGTCCACAGCTTAGCAACAAAACACAATCTAAACCGGGAGGATCCTGTAAAAATGCCGGCTCCTGCTCCAATCCTTTGATGGAATCAAAATGGGGGTTCAAGTCAATAGCCAGATCAGTTTCCGGAAAAGCTGTATGAAAATGCCAGGCATTTTCATTGTCGCTGAGATTGGTAGTATCACCTGACATTACTTTTAATAATATTTCATCTTTATTGCGCGCTTGAGCCCGTCCTTTCTCTCCGGCACAACAGTTATTGTTACTCTCTTGTCCAGTAACACCAGGACGTGTGTACCAGTCAAACCAGTGCCAGTCAGTCATTTTTAATGGTTCACCAGCGAAGATATCAATTTCGCCATCCTGGTTCAAATCTACTGGTGATGTGGCCAGCGGTGAATCCAACAACTGGGTGGCGACAATGCCAAAATCCCGTCCGATAAAAACCCCATCTTCCATACTATATCCAGCAGCCGCATTACTCACACCATCGTAATCACCAATCATGGCCATACTGATTAGCATGGTTTCATTATTCACATCAAATATTTCCCAATAATATTTCATAAAATCATCATCATTAGTATGGTACGCGCTGCCACCATTTACATCTAATGACAGAACATCCGCATCCATATAAAAGCCGAGGAAAACATCTTTATAATTGAATCCTTTTCCCTGATTCAACTTAGTTCCATCCGGCATGATCATAGCTTCATGAAAGCCATTTTCATCAGTCCAGTCGCCGCTTTCGTTGCGTACTTTAACGGTTACAAATAGGATATCTTCGGCGTAGGCTACCCCATAAGAATGAGCAGTGGCGCGTACTCTGATACCAAGCGGATAGCCAGTCTGCTCATAATCATTATTAGTATCAACCATATTGCCACGGGAAGCCCAACGATCATCAAATTCCATATAAACGTCGGAATCGGAAACAAATCGTCCTACGGCCGGTTGCCAGCAATCCGGATCCTTTTTGGTTTTATTACAACCAGGCAGGTCTTCATTGTAATCTTCTGCCCACCAACCCGGCCAATAGGGTTCATAGACACCGGTTTCGGAATTAAATCGAGTCGGCCAGGTTTGAGAATAATTACTATGTGCTAAAACCGGGTAGGGATCATCATCAGGAACGTAAGGAGTATCTCCGAAAAGATCACCGGCAGTATTTTCGGTGTTATGAGAATTCATACGTGCTTTGCTAGCGGCATGCCACTCGGAATTGGTACTGGGGCTGACCCGTGTGAACCATGATTCAATAACCGTTGCACCATAAAATTCATAATTATCGTCCGCGGTCCATTCTTCCAAATCAGAGCCGTAATCATATACGTCGAAATCATCGGTACGTTCTTTAAGAGCTGGACGTAATCCCCAGGGTCTGATAAGCCCGATTAGTGCTCCGGCACGATTTGGATTGATCTCATTAACTTCGTCATAAAGCACCGAAATAAACACCTCACCCGAAAGGTCATCCAGACCCCACTGATAACGTTGATCAATATCATCTTTTGTTTCTTTGAAGGTCCCTACAATTCCTCGGTCATCTTCTATTTCAAAGGCTACGCCAACGAAATTTGTATCAAGGACATCAAACCAATCTTCATAAGCATCTGGGGAACACCATACTTTTAAATCACTACCGCTGATTTGAATAGTCTCACAAACATACCAGGTATAATTCGAGGAATATTCATGACCGGCAACACCAGCCATAAAAGAAACACTGGGCAGGTAGGAAAAATCGCCCCACATTCCGGCCGGTAAACCATTATAACCGGATGAAGCACTGTAATCACCCCATTGGATGAAATTACCATAATTAAATACTGCACTTTTTACCTTACCCTTGATCAAATAGCCCTTGGCTCGGTCATTCAAGGGATTTGTAGGAAATGGATTATCTCCAATTTTTCCCAAGGCAGTAGGATTATTATACCTGTACTCCGGACTGGATTCGGTTTTGAGTTTTTCACCGGAAACCACCCTCGACAACAAAACCAATATTATTATTACGCTGAAAATTTGCATTCCCCAACGCTGGTATAAATGGTTTTCTTTCATTATTAAAACCTCATGCTTCCCATCGGACTTGTACTGATAAATAAGTTTCGGTTTGGAAATGTTCATTAAACTCAGATTCTTTCAATTGGCAGCAATTCATTTAGTAAGTCAATTATTCAAAGTTAAACTGGATAAAGAAATTGATTTCCCGGGGTGAATAAAACATCCATGGTGCATCATAATATGAATTCGACTTATCGTGGATTGGGCTTGGCAAACCAATCGAATTTGTGTAATACTCGCCGGGATCATCGGCTTTTCCGGTTAATTCATAAATATCCAATGCATTAACAAGATTAAAGACATTAAAGAAATTCAAGCCCAGCACAACACGAAAGTTTTGAATCATCAATCCTTGTGAAAATGATAGGTTTACATTACGATAGTCAGGTACTCGTTTAGAATATTTATTTTTTTCATCCGCTTCGGGCGTATCAGCAATGAATATCCTGGGAGTATAGGGGTAACCAGATTGGTAAAATCCGGTTAAGGCAACGTTAATTCCAAAGGGTAACCGGGTATACATCGTCAAGGTTAGATCATGGGTTCGGTCGTAGGGCATTAGATATTCCTGGGTGGGCGCATCACTAGCCTCGGATCCCAATGCAGCAGCCTCATATTCGCTATTGGCCTTGGCAACAGAATAAGTGTATTGTAAATTGGTATTAACTAACAAACCACGATTCTCCAATGAGAAATCAATCCCCTTGGCGCTGCCGTAATCGGCATTGGTTGCTATCTGATAGGTGTATACACCGCTGCGTTGGTGCTTAAATGTAACCAATTGATCCATATTTTTTACCCAGGCACCAAGTGTAAAAACCCAGTGACGATTGGCTTGAATATTAAATGCGAACTCATATGATTGGGTTCTTGAAGCATTCATCGTTGCGTTGCCAATCTCTCCTTCGCCTTCCTCGAATAGATCTTCTGGATATTCCAATCGGTTAGTATTCAAATAGACGTTTTGATATATGGGTGTTTGATAATAGACGCCATAATTGAATGTGAAGGTAGCTTGATCAGTAATCACATGACTGAAACCAAGACGAGGACTAATCTTATAAAACCAGTCGGCCGGTCTTAGTAGTACACGTTGATGCGCGAAACCCGGGTTATCATCAACGTCTTCATCAGAATCCCATTGTTTATTATCGTTAAGGTCTTCATAATACCAGGGGCGGCTTGGGGAATAATTTCCAAGTGTATCAGCCCAGATACGAGTATTATAATTAACAGCGTCAATTCTGATTCCAGCATTAATTACCATCCAGGGAACCTCGAAGGTGTTTTGGATATACGCGGAAAGTTCTACCGGCTCCCGGAAATCGTCCCACCGATCATTGCCATTGGCATCGTCAAAAGTTTCGTGTGGTTCGCCTTTATCCCATTCGTTGTTACCATTTTCGTCAAGATAGTCCCAGCGACCATTGTTTTCACCGAAATCCGCTCCGGGATATCCCTCATCAATTGATGTTAAGCCATCGGGGCCGGTATCATTCCAATATTCGGCAAAAGACTGGACATATGGTTCATCAAGATAGGGTTCTTTGACCTCATAAAAATTGAGCTTATGGGTTTTATAATCGATCCCACTACGGACACGCCATTTATCGGTCAATTGTGATGTCAGGTCAAACCGGACTTCGTTAGTTGTAGCTCGTGATTCACCATAAAAACGATCTGATCCACCAAATACTTTTCCTTCAAACCAAATACCGCCTTCATAAGCATTAGGCATGTAATAAAAGGGATTATAATCAGAACCATCAAACCGAGGTCCGTAAGGACCAATATTTAAAAACCACCAGGGGTCTTGCTCAAACTGTTTATCAACTGCGCGATAATCAGCAAATTCGTCATAATCTTCATACATGGATGGCAGTAACCAGTAACTGCCATCACGATAAAGAGCTTTTTCGGTGAGTTCAGGTCCATCCCAGATCCCATTTCCATTCCGATCTTGATCAGTACTGAAACGATCGATACCGGGATCGTAAACGCCATTACTATTTCTATCAGTAAAATCTTCCGCAACTTCCCAATTATAAATTCCGGGGGTCGCGCCGAATTGCCAGCCGCTGCGATCATCCAATTTAGTATAATATAATGTGTCGCCATTTTCCGAGCGCGTATATGGTATTATATTGGGATTATTGGGGTCCGAAATTGTCCTCTCAATGCCAGCTGAATGCCGCCATTCAAACCAGTCGGGATACCCATCGTTGTCACTATCCTTCCAGCGGACACCCTGAAACTGATCCTGAACAAATCGACTGGCGCGCAGAGTATAAAAAGTTTTGCTGGTGAGAGTATGGTTTAATTCAAATGTATAACGTTTAGTATCACGAAATAATTCGTTTTGGCCTTCATCCCAATACAGATAGCGCGGATTAAAACCTTTCCGGTGAGCCTCAACCATCCAGTATGAAACATTCATACGTAAACGATTAGTAGGATTATAGGATAATTTTGCAAAAGCATCCCAGGTTTTATCAAAACCAAAGCCCCGGAAACCGCCGACATTATCCCAAGGCTGCACTAATTTCGACTTATTTACTAAATTATAAGGATCAGGGTTTTCTGGATCCATATTGTAGCCGTCATCATAATATAGATCATCAAATTCATAAACCCGCCAATTTTCACGATTGGTGTATTGTCCCGAAACCCAGTACTTTACATTTTTCAAAAGTGGAATACTGCCGCCAAAACCAAGGTTATAGTCATCATAACCACGCAATCTATCATATTCCGCACCCATGGCGGCACCGACCCGGCTCGTTTCGTATTTGAATTTATAGGAGAATTTATCGGCTCCAAAATTCGTATGCATATTGGATACAGCCGACATGGCATCACCGTACTCAGCATTAAAACCGCCTGGCTGCCAATCAAATTCCTTTACCGCAAAGAAATTCAACCTGGTACCATTGCCAATCCCACCGAAAATGGGATTTCTGATATACAAACCGTCGATCATATAGGCAATTTCGCCGGAGCGCCCACCCCGTACATGGATCTCTTCCAATCCGCGCTCTTCATGATCCGGGATTCCCTGTGTGCGGCTTTCAACTTTGACAACACCGGATTGGAGGGTGTATAATTCGGTTAGATCCCGCAGTGGCAGAGCCTCTATAGTTTCCTCATCAACTGTTACCTTTTTTGAGGTTGCTCCTTTTTCAACCATCTCACGATTTCCAATAATATCAACTTCCTCCCCTTCAAATGCTTCAATAGGAAGACTAAAGTTCAACCAGATGGTCTTATCCATGATTACTTCGACGCCACTGATATTTTGTTTTTGGTATCCCATCATCATTACAG
>JABMPO010000022.1 GCA_013203015.1 Fidelibacterota bacterium | reverse complement strand
TTATCTGGCCAAGCCACAATACCAATAAGCTCCGGTCAAAACCAGAAATCCCCAAACCGATTGAAGTAAATACCAAACCCAGTATCAAACCTGCAAGTCCCACAGTTCCTGACAGTGCAATTATGGAAACAGAAAGTATAAAATCTAATTCTGAATCAATCGGTTCACCTCAGCAATCCACCCCTATTGTTGAATTATCAATTGCTGAAATGGATAGCAAATGGGGTAGTATAGTCGGCGATATTTATAAAAACCATACATCAATTGGGAATATTCTGGAACAAAGTCGGATTATGAAGATACAGAATAATCGTGTGGTTATCGGGATCAGTAATGCCTCGCTATTTCATATGAATCTGGTAGAGAAAAAGAAAAACCAGATTGAAGAAATCTTTAGCAGGCATATAAAACGTGATATAACACTACAATTCGAAATTATTGATCAGGCTGAGAATACCAAAGATAAACAAGTTTCACAACAAGAAAACCCGCCGGTAATTAGGCCTGAACGGGAAGCTGATACACAAAGTGAAGCTGTAGTAGAAAGAATTATTGAATTGTTTGATGGCGAACAAATTAGATAGGAGATTCGATGTTCAATAAAGGAAATATGACTAACATTTTAAAACAAGCCCAGGAAGTACAGAAAAGAATTGAATCAGTGCAGAATGAACTGGAAGATTTGATCATCGATGCAGAAGCTGGTGGCGGTTTGGTAAAAGTTCAGGTCAATGGTAAGCAGGAATTACTGGAATTGAAAATTCAACCGAAAGCATTGGAAGAGGATCTGGAAATGTTGGAAGATCTGGTGATATCGGCAGTGAATATGGGATTACGCAAATCATTGGAAGAATCCCAGAATCGCATGAATTCTGCCACAGGAGGGATGCTGGGAGGAATGAAAATTCCAGGAATGTAGTAATGGGATTCGTTCCAGATAGTGTAAATCGGCTCATTGAGCAATTTGCTAAATTCTCCGGGATTGGGCGAAAAACCGCGCGTCGGATGACATTTCAGGTTTTGAAGTCAACCGATGAATCGGCCGCCCAGCTTGCTAAAGCCATTCTTGAAATGAAAACCAGGATTGTTTTTTGCGATATCTGCGGCGGTATTTCTGAGCACAATACCTGTGATATTTGTCAGGACAGCAAACGTAATACCGATTTGATATGTGTTGTGGAAGAACCGGCCGATATCTATGCGTTTGAACGCACCAACAGTTTCAACGGTGTTTATCATGTTCTTGGTGGAGTCTTATCACCGCTGGATGGAATCGGACCGGATGACCTGAATATCAATTCACTGGTAGGCAGGGTTACAGCCACCTGTGAAGTCATTGTTTCCACTAATCCTAGTGTTGAAGGGGAAACAACTGCCTTGTATCTGGCAAAATTACTAAATTCCAAGGTGGCAAGTATCACACGATTGGCACGGGGACTGCCGGTAGGTGGTGATCTTGAGTACACCGATGATGCAACCTTAATTAGAGCGATAGAGGGAAGAACGTCAATATGATAATGACATTACCAAATATACTTACTATAATTCGCATTCTAATGACTCCATTTTTTATTATCTGTCTGTTTTATGATCACCCCTGGGCAAAATCGTGGGCACTTATCATTTTTATCGTTGCCTCTATTACCGATGCTTACGATGGTTATCTGGCTCGCAAAAATGATCAGGTTACTGAAGCCGGTAAGTTTTTAGATCCACTGGCTGATAAAATTTTAGTATCGTCAGCTTTCATCTCATTTGCTGTGATTGGCGTAGTGGAGTACTGGATGGTGGCATTAATAATTTTCCGGGATTTGTTCGTTACCGGACTCCGCCTGGCAATGTCATATAAAGGATTTCAAATGGTTACCAGTAATATCGCCAAAGCCAAAACTGGTACCCAAATTGGTATTATAATATTCATATTGATCTACCTTGGTCTCAAAGCTCTGAATCTCGAACCATTAAAATTTATTTTACGCATGGTTGTAGAATATGATCTGATTTATGCATTGACTCTATTGGCGACACTGTTCACAGTGTATACCGGAATCAGCTATCTAAAAACCAATCGACACAGCATAAAACAATTTTTTAGCGCCAGATAAGAATGAAATTTCGTCTGGCAGAAATTCTGGCCACTGTATTTTATTTAGGTCGGATACCTGGTGCACCGGGGACCTGGGGGAGTATGGCGGCTGTATTGGTCTGGCTGATTCTACCTGAACAAATGTTATCGGTTTTTATCTTTTCAGGACTGCTGATATTTTTAGCTGTGATCGGAATCTGGGCATCGCAGTTAGTCGAAAGTGAGCGCGGAACCACCGATCCGTCAGATATTATTATCGACGAGTGGGTTGGGCAATGGATAGCATTGCTGGCGCTGCCTCAAACTTGGGTATCGGTAGTTATTGCCTTGGTATTTTTCAGAATTTTTGATATTGCTAAACCTTGGCCAATTGATAATCTACAGAAATTACCCGGCGGTTGGGGTATTATGGTCGACGATATTG
Source organism: Fidelibacterota bacterium (assembly GCA_013203015.1). GTDB lineage: Bacteria > Fidelibacterota > Marinisomatia > Marinisomatales > TCS56 > JABMPO01. The sequence goes on along the minus strand of JABMPO010000022.1, from coordinate 3,455 downwards.
TGGCTGGGATAATAGCACTTGGATTGGGACATCTCGTCAATTATTTATGGTTATGAAAACAGGAATAATTACCGTTGGAAACGAATTATTAACCGGTTTTATTGATGATACCAATGCGTCCTGGTTAGGGCGCGCGCTCACAGCAATCGGATTACCACCAGTCTGGCACCTAACAGTAAGTGATAATCGCGAGGAAATTAAATCGGCCTTGGCGACAATTCCGACCAACATTACCGATGTTATAATAACCGGGGGCTTGGGACCAACTCCCGATGATATTACGATGAAGACTGTAGCTGATTTTTACGGATTTGATTTAGAATACGATGAGAAATACTGGAAATCCCTTGCACAAAGGTTTAAAAGATCAGGCCGGACCATCCCTGAGATAAATAAAAATCAAGCCTTCGTCTTGGTTGGGCCGGAAATAATACCCAATCCGGTTGGGTCGGCGCGGGGGGCGCTAATTAATCAGAATAATCAGCGACTATACATTCTGCCGGGAGTACCTATCGAGATGAAGGCCATGTACACCGCTACGATTTTACCATTGATTAAACCGGAAAACGTCGTTGCAAAGGTTTCTGTCTTACGCACAACCGGAATTATGGAATCGGCCCTGGCGGAGAAGCTGGTGAATATTAATTCAAACTTTCCCACGGTAACGATGGCCTACCTGCCGCGGATCACTGGAGTTGACATCAGATTAATAGGCAATGATCAGGTGGAGATTGAAGGATTTAAGCTCGAAGTAGAGCGGATAGCAGGTGATTATATCTACGGATATGAAGACACAGAACTGGAAGATGTGGTCGGTGAATTGTTGACCAAAGAAAAATTAACGATAGCCACGGCTGAATCCTGTACCGGAGGTCTGGTCAGCCATCGATTGACCCAGACGCCAGGTAGTTCTGATTATTTTATGGGCAGTATTGTTGCTTATAGTAACAATATTAAAATGAATTTGCTGGACGTACAGGAAAGCACACTCCTGAAGTATGGTGCAGTCAGTGAAGAAACGGTTGTAGAGATGGCTATCGGTGCTCGCACCCGACTCGGAACTGATATTGGAATAGCAACAACTGGTATTGCCGGACCGGGGGGCGGGACGCCAGAAAAACCGGTTGGTTTAGTGTATATTGGTCTGGCGACTGAAAAGCGGGTCAAGACCCGTAAATTTATATTTCACTTCAATCGTCAATTGAATAAACTACTTACCAGTCAGGTAGCGCTGAATATGATTAGACTTGAGTTAAAAAATGCCTGAGAGACTACTGCGAACATTTATTGCTGTTTCGGTTCCAAATAAAGTTGGGAAAATTCAGGAAATGGTCAAAACCATTATCCCGGCTGAACAAAAGGGTTTGAAATGGGTTAATCCCAAATCAATTCATTTGACACTGAAATTTAATGGTCCAACTCCGGCAGAAATAATCCCTGAAATGAATCTTGCATTGCAGAAGATTGCCAGGGATTTTACGCCGATAAAATTGCTGATCGGCAATACTGGTTGTTTTCCCAATTCCGGACGACCACGGGTCCTTTGGCTGGGTATGGCTGGAGCAGTCGATCAATTGCATTCGCTCGTTAGTCTAATCCATGGGGCAATGGAAAAATTCGGATTTGCTGATGAAAGTAATAAATTTAATCCTCATGTAACAATTGGACGAATTAGATATCCCCAAAAAAAGGACCTCGATATTAGTAATTTCTTAAATACCAGTTACGAAAAAATAAATATGGTAACTGATCGCATACATTTTTTATCCAGTGAGTTGTTACCGGGTGGACCGGTATATTCAAATTTGGGAACTCATTATTTTTCACCAAAATCGGACAAGGAGTAATTATGACAACAACAGATAAAAAAGCCCGGGCTCTGGATTTAGCCATTAGTCAGGTTGACCGGCAATTTGGCAAAGGGTCAATAATGCGCCTTGGGAGTAACCATCCGCGAATTATGGAAAATATTATCTCCACTGGTTGTCTGTCACTTGATATTGCCTTGGGGGTTGGTGGAGTACCGAGAGGTCGAATTATTGAGATTTTTGGTCCTGAAGCCGGTGGAAAAACAACCCTGGCGCTGCATATTATCGCTGAAGCCCAGAAAACTGGTGGCTATGCTGCTTTCATTGACGCTGAGCATGCTCTGGATCCGGAATATTCCGGCAAACTTGGTGTAGACACGGAACAGTTACTCGTATCCCAGCCGGATACTGGTGAACAGGCTTTGGAGATCACGGAAACTCTGGTGCGCAGCGGCGCAATCGATGTAATCGTAATAGATTCAGTGGCCGCCCTTGTTCCCCGGGCTGAGCTGGAAGGAGATATGGGTGATTCCTTTATTGGGTTGCAGGCACGGCTAATGTCGCAAGCCTTGCGCAAGCTGACTGGTACTGTTCATAAATCAAACACTTGCGTGATATTTATCAATCAGATACGTGAAAAAATCGGTGTGATGTTTGGTAATCCGGAAACAACATCCGGTGGTCGCGCCTTAAAATTTTATACTTCCATACGAATGGATATCCGTCGTGTGACCTCCATTATTGATGGCGGTGAAAGCGTGGGTAACCGGGTACGAGTCAAAGTTGTAAAAAATAAAGTGGCGCCACCATTCAAGAAAACCGAATTTGATATCATGTTCGGACACGGTATTTCATACGAAGGCGATATTATTGACCTGGCGGTAAAAGGAGATATTGTACAGAAGACTGGTTCCTGGTATTCATTTGGCGACGAGCGAATTGGTCAGGGTAGAGAAAACGCGAAGAGTTTTTTGCGCGAAAATACCGATACCATGACCAAGGTGATTTCTCAGGTGAAAGCATTTATGGGAATTGAAGAGGATAGCTCAGATCAATCCACCAAAGATTAAAGTTATCAAAGTACAGGAACAGCGCCGACATTCCGATCGGCGCACGGTCTTTTTAGCGGACGGACGCGTCTTCGGCTTGCCCGGAGACGTTTTTATTTCAGCGCCAGTTCACACTGGTGATGAATTAGAAGAATCTGAAGTCTTGGATTTAATCAGTCGTGGTGATCGTCAGAAACTGGTTGATACGGCCATAAATTTGCTCAGTTACCGGGCTCGCAGCAGGGGGGAGTTACTTCGGCGATTGTCGCAAAAAGGTTGGGATAAAGCGGAGATATTGCCAGTATTAGATTATCTGGAAGAAAAAGGTTATTTGAACGACCAAGAATTTGCCAAGATGCTGGCTCACGATCGGATAAAATTTAAGCAATTGGGACCGATGGGCTTAAAATCTGAATTGATAAAGTTGGCTGTTTCCGACCTGATTATCCAGCAGGTTATTGAGGAGTACTACCCTGCCGGCACTGAAGAATCGCTGATTGAAAAAATTATCGCTGGCAAATCAAATGTAAATTATGATGACCTAAAGCAAAGAAAAAAAATAATCGACTTATTAGCCCGGAAAGGTTTTTCCTGGAAT
>JABMPO010000216.1 GCA_013203015.1 Fidelibacterota bacterium | reverse complement strand
GCCCAGCGCTGTTTCTGCAGAATGAAAGTAAGAATAAACCCGACCAAGAATATTATTCCAAATCCGTAAACGCCAAAATTTCCAAATACATCCAGGACTTGCCGCATGAGAACATCAGCGCCATTGCGCAAGCTGGGAATATCGTCAGAAGATAGCAATAATATTCCAGCTTCGTAGATCAGAAAAAGCGGAATAGTAAAAATCAAACTGTACAGCGGAGATCGGGACTGGTTCCAGTAATTACGATCAGAAGCTGTCATTTACCACTCAGTTTATCAAGAATCCAACTGGAATTAGATTCAATCCCGATCAATTTTTAATACTGCCAGCAGTGCTTCCTGAGGAATTTCGACTTTGCCAATCTGCTTCATCCGCTTCTTTCCTTCTTTCTGCTTGGCCCATAATTTCCGTTTACGGGAAATATCGCCACCATAGCATTTGGCGGTAACATTTTTCTTCAATGCGCGAATATTAACGCGCGAAATAATCCTGGTGCCAAGGGCAGCCTGAATCGGGACATCAAACATCTGCCGGGGAATCAATTCTTTTAATTTAGTAGTAAGCGCAACACCCCGATGGTAAGCATCATCGGAGTGGCAGATTGTCGACAGGGCATCAACCGGTTCATTATGAATCAAGATATCCAATTTTTTCAATTCGCCGGGACGATAGTCAGTCAACGTGTAGTCGAACGAAGCATAACCACGAGTTGATGATTTCAGTTTATCGTAAAAGTCAAAGATGATTTCCCCCAGCGGTAAATCATAATGGACCTGAGCTTTTTCAGTAGATAAATACTGCGTATTTTTAAAAATTCCACGATTACTCTGACACAATTTCATTACTGTGCCAATATATTCCTTGGGAGTGATAATCTCGGCGCTGACAAACGGCTCGCGAATTTCTTCAAATTTACCGGCGGGAGGCATCTTAGCTGGGGTATCCACTTCCTTCAACTCACCATCCTTTATTAATACCTGGTAACGAACGTTTGGCATGGTAGTTACCAGGTCAATATCAAACTCGCGCTCCAATCTTTCCTGGATAATCTCCAGATGGAGCAGCCCCAAAAACCCGGCCCGAAAACCAAACCCCAGCGCTTCGCTGGTCTCCGGCTCATACTCCAGTGATGCATCATTCAATTTCAGTTTATCCAGGGCTTGCCGCAATTGATCATATTCATCGGCATCGGATGGATAAAGTCCGCTGAAGACCATGGGTTTGCTCTTTTCAAATCCCGCTAACGGTTCCTGGGCTGATTGTTGTCTGGTAGTAATTGTATCGCCGGCCAGGATATGGCTAACATCACGAATATTAGCAATGATATAGCCCACATCTCCGGCCCGTAATTCCTTGGCCGGCACTTGTTTCATAACAAAATGACCCACTTCGGTAATATCATAGGCGATATCATGGGCAAAGAAACGGGCGGTCATTCCAGGTTTAATAACTCCGTCAATAACCCTAACATAAGGTATTGCACCACGATAATTATCGTACATGGAATCAAAAATCAACGCCCGGGGCAGTTCGCTGGAATTATCTAGTGGCGGTTCGATGCGATTAATGATGGCATGGAGAATCTCTCCCAGACCGGCGCCGGTTTTGGCGCTGACCTGCAGAATTTCTTCCGGTTCGCAGCCGATTAATTCAATAATCTGATCGGTTACTTCATCAATCCGAGCGGCTGGTATATCAATTTTATTAATAATCGGTATCAATGTTAAATCGTTGTCAATAGCAAGATAAGTATTACTGACTGTCTGGGCTTCAACACCCTGGGCGGCATCGACTAACAGCAGCGCACCTTCGCAGGCTGCCAGAGATCGTGAAACCTCGTAACTGAAATCCACGTGACCTGGTGTATCGATAAGATTAAGTATGTAATCATGACCATCGCTATGCTGATAGTGCATCTGAATGGGATGACTTTTAATCGTGATCCCCCGCTCCCGTTCCAGGTCCATGCTATCCAGGACCTGGGACTTCATTTCCTTTTGCGACAGCGTGTTGGTCTCCTCCAACAGGCGGTCCGCCAGGGTCGATTTACCATGATCGATATGGGCGATGATACAAAAATTGCGTATATGTTCCGTGGACATGGGCGGAAGTTACTGCTGTGGGTGACTGGGGTACAATCGGCAGTACGTTGGATGTTGAATTTTGCCTGCCGACCGCTGCTTGCCAAGTCGCTTGCCATATCGCTTGCCAAGTCGTAGGACGAAGGACGAAGACTGGTAGTACGAAGGACGAAGACTGGTAATCCGAAGGACAAAGACTGGAAGATACCATGCGCAACAACAGGACGGAGGATAGGGTTCTGGGGTCAGGAGTCCGATAGATGATTTATGACCTTGAGCTCCGGAATAATATCCGAATCCGGAACATTAACCGACTATGATAATATTCCATTTGGATTGTATAATTTTTCAGCTTAATATCTGAATAATAGAGTTTTACATGGCCATAAGATATTATACAACTCGTTCAATTACTAGTTAGGGGTGAATTATGATACTTAATTATCGAGTTTTCATATTAATTGTTTTAAGCATATTTATCGGATGTGATTATGATCCAAATTGGAGAGATAAGTACTATGGTAAATGGGAATATACTGATTTAACTGAATTAACTATTTCAGGTTTCCTTGATTTATATCCAGATAATTATTACAGTAGCACTTTTAGTTATTGGTTCACAAATGATACTTCAAATTGTTGTTATCCTCTTGAAGGCTATTGGAATATAGTTGATATTGGTGGTCCACGTAATCCCTGGATGGTTATGTATTTTAGAAATGATACGATTGCATCAAATCCAAGCGAGGATGATAGTGTTCAGACCACTTTTAATTATCAGATTGTTGATTCAACAGGCGTACTTATATTGAAAAGAGAAGGAATAGAACATCACTTTGAATTAATTGAAAATTATGAACCATAATCGCACAATATTCACACCTAACTCACGCTGCTAAGGTTCCCGACACAGGTGTCGGGACCGCAGAGCTATCTTGTATGTTTCAGAAAGGATAGATAAGAGTAATTGATATTTGAGATAAAAAAGAGTAATCCCTGGGTGGAGATCCCGAAGAGCTACCGAGGCTAAAAGCCTGTTAACGAGAGAGGGACCCGCCCGCCT
>JABMPO010000215.1 GCA_013203015.1 Fidelibacterota bacterium | reverse complement strand
TGGAACTGGCTGCTGTCCGGAGAGCCAACCCAGAGTTGGAAGACCGGGTGACCGCTTGGCCCGCCCTTATGGCACTGGTAACAACTTATGCCACTTGAGCCGCCATAATAATCATTTGTACCAGCACCACCATGACAGGATTTGCAGAAAGCAATCCCATTTACTGCAACTTTCCGACTGTGAAAATATTCACTGTCCGGATCATCAGCCCACCCGTCGGGATGAGCGATAGGTGTGGCTTCCTCGGCGCAACCGCTGATAAAGATCAAGATCATGGTAGTCAACAGCGCTAAACCAACTAATTTGATAGCAGTTTTCCGGAACCTAATCATGATGCTCTCCCAATTATCTTTTCAATGTTGCTATTAGAACTATGGATCAATTTCACGGCCACCCGTATAGGGCTGAACCAGTTAGTTGAATTTATCTTCAATAATGGAATAAAAAAAATGGGGAGCGACTGACGCTCCCCATTTTAAACAGCTTAATCGGGCATTTATTTCAATAATACCATTTTCTTGGTCTGATTGAAATTCTTGCTGCTGATTGTGTAAAAATATAAACCAGTAGGCAAGTTTTCAGCCACGAAGTTGATACTGTGTTTTCCAGCATCCATTTTCTTGTTAACCAATTCAGTTACTACCTGACCAGCGGAATTAATAACGGTCAGATTGACCATCCCGGCTTCTATCAGGGAGAATTTGATTGTGGTAACAGGGTTGAATGGATTCGGGTAGTTCTGAGCCAGACTGTATTCCAGGGGCATCGAGCCATCTTCAACAGATAGAACTGTGGCATCTACGCCGGGGGAAACATCACCTTCGTTACCGCTGAAATCAACGGCAGCGATTGTATAGGTGTAATCACCCAGATCCAGACTCGTGTCAGTATAATTAAGATCGGCCGTCATGGCGATTTCTACACCATCACGGTAAATCTTATAGTAATTGACATCGGGAGCTGCTGAAGCATCCCAGGCCAGTTCAACTGAATAATTATCAATCGCAGAAGCCATTACACCAGTAGGTGCAGCCGGAACCAGATTATCGATGGAGAATCCATCGCCAACTTCTGATTCGACTACCACACCACTCTGGGTGATGGCCACGATTTTGAATTCAGTCCAGGCCGTATCGGTACCAACGTTATTGAAAATCGTGGCAACATCGAGGGCGTAACGAGCACTGCCGTCGGCCGTGACTTCACCAACATTGGTCCAGCCTTCTTCATCACCGTAATCGTCAAAACGTTTGACGATATAGGTTTCGACCGGATCGTAGGCTGTTAAATCGTCAACCAGATTATCCCAGACAACACGGACCTGATAGCCCTGATCATTAGGAACATCTTCAATAGCGACAAGTTCGCCAGCCATATTTCCGTCCATGAGAGCGTTGAGGGTAACTTTCAACAATGCAACCGTAAAGGCCGGGTTATGAACACCGAGACTGCGGTCTTCTTCAACAAATAGATAGTTGAAGGCAGCTTTTACTTCGGTAAGAGTATAGACATAATCACCACCGATATCCACTTCAGTGGTATCCAGTGGTGGAAGTAGTAAGGCCACTTCTTCTAACAGACCATGAACTTCTTCCTGCAGACCTTCATCAACACCGTCGCCATCATGATCGGCTTCGCCATTGAAGTAATACATTTTTTCTGCAAATGACTCACCAATGTCACCATGACAGGATGCACAAGCTTCTACATGATCGACGCCAGTATCGGTGTCAACCATACTGAAGCTATGTCCACCAACATGAGTGATATTACCAGCATCATCTGTCAGGTCGCCCGCCATATGGCAGGATACACATGCTTCAGTACCAGCTAAATGAGCCGATGATGGCAGGGTTTGTCCAAAGGTCGGAACGTTTGCCCCTGCTAACATATCAGCCTGGGGACCATGATGTGGTCCAAAATGGCTGCTGTAATGAACATATTCATAGTATGAAGGATCACGACGACCCTTATGGCAGTTCATACACAGTTTACCATTTCCACCATCGGTAATGACGGTACCGTCACCAAGTACAACCTCATCAAATCCGCGCAGCTGATGTTCATTATCAACTGAATGGGGATCATGACAGGTGGCGCAGGTGATCGGTACGACCGGAGGAGCTTCAGTCAGTGGTTCCATACCACCATCAACCCAGGCGATGAAGCCTGAGCCGCTATGGCAGGGAGCGCAACTGGCTCTGCCACCGGCATAAGCACCGTAGTCCAGGGCGGCATGCTGTGAAACTCTCCACTGATCCGGGAAAGCGTGATGGGTACCGGAATCATGGCACCAGGCGCAGGTCTGAGCATCCAGGGAACTGGCCATGGCAGGACCGCCATTATGTTCACTACCGGGTCCGTGGCAGCTTTCACATTGGATATTTGCACGTCGAAAAGCTTCGGGGAAAGCCGCAGCTAAATCGTCATACAATCCATCATAGAAATGCCCATCGGTGGAGTTGTAGGTGTCTACCAGTGCTGTTGAATCGGGATAGACGAAATCAAAATCGTCAAACCCATCATTATCAGCACCGTCTTGGCCAACTACATGACAACCAACACAGTAGGAGCCATAATGGCTGCTAAGGGTACCGTCGAAGGCTCTATTTAACATATCGCTATGTCCGGTTAGTTTCCAATCGTCTACGTAGGCACTATGGCAAAATCCGGCACAACCAGTGTCGGAGGTCCCAGCAGTGCCAATACCGAGAAAAGTACCGGCATAGATTGTAATTGTGCCTGAAGTGGCACCTTCAGTGACTGTAATTACGTAAGTCCCGGTTGAGTCAGGAGTGAAAGTGTTGAATTCAACGTTATCACCTTCAGCTTCTTCGGTTCCCAGGGTGTAGGTCGAATTTACCGGGGACGTAGTTACAGCCCAGGTAAAGCCTGTAGTCGTGGAATCGACAAATTCTGCCTTTAAGTATAGCAAAGTCCCAATTCCAACATTCGGCAAAGCGTTATAGGCAACGTCAAACATATCCAGCGTGTCAACTAAAGCTTCACGCGGAGATACACCATATGGAGTTACAACTATTTCTTGGCTGAATGAGATTGAGACAAGACAGAATATCAGTATTATTTTTGTAACTGTCTTCATCATTTTCGTGTCTTCCTTTTTTTCTTTTTGATGATCATCAAATCGGAGTACAAGACCAATTTATCATGTATTTATAATACAACGAAACAAAAATAAAGCAATTGCTGAAATACTGTTAGCGTCAGTGATGTAATGCACATCGTCAGAATCTTACTATTGGAAAATAAGTGAGAAACTATAATGACCAGTTTTCGGATTTAGCTTAACCAATAAGCCATGGATTAATTCTTTAAATATGTTGATTTGTAATTTGTAAATATTAGTGAGACTAATGGGCGCGGTTCCAGGTCAATCGGTATGCCTGCCTCAGATGCGCGGCTGATATTAGGGGCAGTCAGTCGCAAATGTAACCGATTCCAACCACTAGCAGTAGGCGATACATCAATTCTATTACTGACACTGTAAAGCCATCGATTGTGGGAGGAGCGATGACCTTCATTCACGTGAGACTGAACAGTATCGATTATTTTAACAATTGTACTTTTAGCGTCGTGGATTTTGTGGTTGTTTTAAAGTGAATAAAATATAAGCCCGATGGCAGACCACTGGTATTCCAGCGAAATTTATGATTCCCTTTTGTAAGCAATATATTGCGGTAAATTTCTGCCACCTGGCGCCCGTTAATATCATAAATAGTCAATGATGTACTGCCGGATTCGGGCAGATTAAATTCCAGCATTGTGCTGGAGTTGAAGGGGTTTGGATAGGCCTGAAAGTTTAATTTTATTTCATCAGGTTTGAAATGGGGATCTGTGTCGACTGTTGGCAATTCGCTTATTAATTGATTGATTAAGGTTACGACCTGCTGAGAATTAAACCCATTGATCGAATAGCGAACCTGCATTGTGTGGTCGAGGATTACATTTTGTGGCACAGCACCAAACCCGAATTTCAGATAGAATTGAGTCAATTCATCATCAATGATTGGATAATTCGCTCCTATATCTGCCCAGCCTGTACAGTCGTAGGGTTGATTCCAGGCTCGTCCCAGAGATATGACCCGTAATCCCTGGTCATAGTATTGGCTATAAAGTTGATTTACTTGCGGAACCTCCGCTTGACAGAAAGATCACCAGGATGTGAAAAAATTTATCAGCAGGATTCGGTAGTTACCGCCATTTTGGGCTCCGTTAAAATCCGCCAGCATCAGGGAGTCGGGACCATTCTGGCAGACCGGTAAATTGATCTGTTGGTCTGCCAGGCTCACAACATCCCCAAATTGGTAGATATTTTGGGCCGCCAGGATATTAAAAACTGTTAGATAGCCAATGATGAATTTCAGGTTATTTTTTTTCATTCTATTTAATCAATAAGATTTTTTGTTGGTGCTGAAAAGTAGTTGTAGTTATTTCAATGATATATAAACCGCTCGCTATACTTGTTCCCCCTGCTTTAACAGCTTTCCATCGATAAGTATGCATTCCACTGTTAAATATTTGTTCATTCATTATGATTGATTGTAACCGACCATTGATATCAAAAATTCGAATAGAAACCTGGTCTGACTGAAATAACTCGAATCGCATTGTTACTGTTGAATTAAACGGATTCGGATAGCTGGGATATACCCTGATTTCGCCTGGGATTACCATTGTTTTATCATCAGTTGCAACATGATCACCTAAGATGCTCTCGATAATATTAATCATTGTACCGGGATCGTATTCCGTTTTAGCCATTAGAATGAATCCGTTTTTATCAATTATAAAATCGCGCGGATAGGGTGATTGCCCGCCGGGAATATTGTAGTCTCGATATACGCCAGCATTATCATGTAGTACCGGGAAAGTGATACCCTGGTCAGCAATAAAATTCTCGATTGTTTGCACTGGTTCATTCGATATCCCGATAACCTGCAAACCCTGAGCCTGATATTCCTGCCAGATCGATACTTCGATGTCCGAAAACTCCGGAGCGCAGACGGGTCACCAGCCGGTGAAAAAAGCGATTACTGCCGGATTTCCCAGCAAATCGTCCCAGGACAGATTACCGGTGCCATTGACTACTGCTAAATCAAAACTTGGTGCCGGATCTCGAGGCATTGGCCCATAAGGATAATTGCCGATCAGGAGGGTTGAGGCAGCGGGCTCGTCCGTGGCGTTGGAATAAAAAATCGCGTTGGAATTCCAGGTTGAACCATTAGGAATATAAGTTACCGGAAGTGCTATTGAATCACCTGGAGCTATGGGATCTGTTGGTATTGGAATCGTAAAAGTAGAGCTCTGAATTTGGATATCATCAATTGTCAGATATTCAGCCCCAGTATTTTCCACAATTAGATTGACGATACCCTGGCTACCATTCGCAATTCGTGGGAATTCCAGTTTTCGAGCTGGAAAATCAATATCAACTGTCAGATTTTCATTAATCCGAAAGGTCTGGAATTTGATCCATTCGGCCGAATAAATAATATCATCGTGCATGGCAATCGCCATCACTCTACCGCCGGTATTCTTGTATGCCATCAATTCGAGGCCGGTAGCGGAATAGCTCAATACTTCTACATCATCCCAGTCGGAAACAGCCACCAAAGATTCATTAACGGCTACGCGTGACGCAAAACCAGTGGTGTTGTAATTATCAATGAAGATGGGATTGTAGGGATCGCCCACATCAATCATATCAACACCCGCTGCCCCAACCGCAATAAACAGAAAATCACCACTTTTATCCAGATCACGGGCACTGCCGGTTGTGGTTAAACTGGCTCGTCGGGTCGGCTGTGTTGCATTGCCTATATTAATAATATTCAATCCAGCGGTACCGTCAGCCACAAACAAAATTGAATCTTCAGCAAGCGATGCCCAGGCGTTAAAGGTGGGAATTACGGTGACCGGAGTAATATTAGTTGGATCATCCAGGCTCAATATTTCAATGCCGTCTTGGTGACGAGCAACAAATAGCGAGCTGCCTTGAACAGTTGGGTGTTCATAGCGGATATCGCCGCCGGCATGGTAAGTTTGAATGTGCTGCGGATTGTTGAGATTTGAAACATTAATTACATGAATCCCACAATCCCGTCCCGTGCCAAAAGCATAATTTCCGTAGGTTGCCCAGGCATAGATACGTCCCCAATCGCAACCGGAGGCCTGATATTCCCCCAGCACCAGCGGATTTAAGGGATCGTTTAAATCAACTATGTTCAACCCTCCAAGACCGCCGGTAATATACGCAGTTAGCCCGTCCATGTGGATATCCAACAGTTCATAATTACTAAGGATGGTTCTTGATAATCGTTCCAGATTTTTTCCAAACCCGGTAGCAAGAAAAAGTGTTAGAAAGATAAGTACGTAGCGTCTGATTGTCATATTCGACTCCAAAATCTGCCGGAACTTATTTGGCATTCCACAGAAATATTGTCGACTATCCGACATTTTCGATTATTTACTCAACATTCCTAATGTGTAATTTGAAACAGCATTTTGTTTGGTATAGCGCACAATAGAAATCCAAGAGGAACTCGCTAATGCGAATTTTATTGATCATACTTCTGACCTCGTTTTCCTGGGCAATTGATTTTGATATCTACTTCACCGGACAAACTTTCCGATTTGATTATTATCATAATGGTACAGCTGCCGAAGAACACATCAGCTTCGATCAAATCAGATTAGAGGGTCTTTGGCCCGGTAGCCGCATCCAGTTGATCGACGATACGAACCTCGGTAAGTATTATATTGAAGTAATTGATTTAACCAGCGCGGAAATTATTTACTCCCGTGGTTTTTGCAGCATTTATGGCGAATGGGAAACCACCAGTGATGCCCGGGCCGGGAATTGGGGCACTTTCCATGAGTCGTTACGCTTTCCCGAACCGAAGTCAATAGTAAAGCTTCAGCTCTATAAGCGTAACGCCAAAATGAAATTTAAAGAAATATTCAGTTTTGAAATAAATCCGATGGATTTCAGAATTAAGCGCTCTAAACCGGAAAAACGGTATAAAACCCGCAATATAATGATCAATGGTGAGCCAGCAACGAAAGTAGATATTTTGTTACTCGGAGATGGATATACCAAACTGGATGCAGGAAAATTCAGGTCTGATACTCGACGTATGTTAAAAGCCCTTTTTGCCACTGAACCGTTTATATCCCGCAAAGAAGACTTTAATATTCGTTCAATTAAGGTTCATTCACCGGAGCCGGGAATTTCCAATCCCCGCAACAATATCTGGAAAAACAACACGCTGGGAACCAGTTATAATACATTTGATTCCGATCGTTACGTACTCAGTTTTGATAATCAGACCATTCGGGAGATTGCTGCTCAGGCACCCTACGATGTCCTGGTAATTTTGATTAACGATGATAAATACGGTGGCGGTGGAATTTTCAACCTGTATTCCACTGTTGCCGTGGATACGGAACCGGCGGAATATGTCATGGTGCACGAATTGGGCCATTCTTTCGGGGGACTTGGCGATGAGTATTATTCCTCCACTGTGGCCTATGAGAATTATAATCCCAAAGGAGTTGAACCATGGGATCCCAACATAACTGCTTTGCTGGAACCGGGCCAACTGAAGTGGGGTAATCTGGTGGAACCTGGGACACCATTACCGACGCCCTGGGATAAGGCTGTTTTCGACAGTGCCCGGGTAAATTACAGTTTCAATGATTTCAAACTTTCTCTGACCGGCACCACCAGTGCTGATACCATGAATGCCAGATTCCGAGCCCTAAAAAAAGCTACCGAATCGGTTTTACAGGCTAATCAATATTTTGGCAAAGTTGGCGCTTTCGAAGGAGCCGGTTATGAGGCCGAAGGGCTGTATCGTCCGGAAATCGATTGTATCATGTTTTCGCGCAATCCGGACCATTTCTGCCGGGTCTGCCAGGCTGCAATCGTGCGTATGATCGATTTTTATACCAAATAATTTATTGAAGGAACAACTTTTGAAAGTTGTCCCTGCGAACCAGATTATGTTTTAAACTAAATGTGGACTAATTTTGTCCATATTAGTATTTTTGCACCTGCAAGTGTTATCAAAACGAACGTTTTCACAATAACTTAATTAAATTGGGCCGGAGTTAGTAAATAAATCGGGGGATTTAAGCATGGAAATCGATCTGATCGCCATTTTTGTTTTAGGGTTTTTAAGCAGCTTCAGCCACTGTTACGGTATGTGTGGCGGATTTGTCATGGCCTATTCTTTGAAAGTTGCTGAAAAGAATTCCACTGGTAGCAGATTGCAACTAATTATACCCCACCTGATGTATAACAGCGGCCGCGTTCTGACCTATACTTTCCTGGGATTCTGGTTTGGCCTGTTGGGTGGTTCTTTCAAGCATCTGGTACATGATTACCAGAGTATTCTGTTTATCTTTGCCGGTATTTTCATGACCCTCATGGGGTTGGATTTGTTGGGTCTGTTTAATATCTCAACTCCTAAAAACTTTCCCGGATTCGGACGTTACCGTCAATTGGTTGGTTCATTGTTAAATCGGACTAACGCTAAAAACATATTTCTGTATGGATTGATTCTGGGGTTCATTCCCTGCGGACTGGTGTACATAGCCGGGGCTAAGGCTGTATCTGCCGGTAACGCGCTCGGGGGTATGGCCACTATGCTGGCCTTTGGGCTTGGTACAATTCCGGCCTTGTTTATTTTGGGATTGAGTGCCAACCTGATCACTGCCCGAATCCGCAATAAAGTTTTTAAAATTGCCGCTGTATTTGTGATCCTGTTTGGCCTGTTTACGGTAGCCAAAGGCGTAATGAAACTGGCGGGCATTCCCATGCCCTGGATGCAGCAGCAAATGTCCGGGGAGCAATATCCGGGTGCTATGATGGAAATGGAGCATGACTGACCTGCCCGACCAGATCAAGCCAGTTGTTACTACCAAAACGGC
>JABMPO010000214.1 GCA_013203015.1 Fidelibacterota bacterium | reverse complement strand
TTGGCACCCCAATTAAACAGGGGACGCTTGGCATTGTTTAGCAGTAAGCGGCTGGCCTTATTCAATTCCAAATGCCAGGGAATATGCAAGTCCGGTGTAATACCTCCTCCGCCATAAACAACCCGGTTAGCGCGGGTATAGTATTTTGGGCGGGCAGCCAGGGCTGAGTCAGATTGAGATTCCCGATTTTCATCCATCAGGTCGCTGTAGTAATCACGGATATTTCCATCTTCATAAGGTCGTTGAATCAATCGTCCGCTGGGCGTGTAGTACCGGGCAATTGTCACTCGCAGGGCTGCGCCATTATTCAGTGACAACTGCCTTTGAACCAATCCTTTACCAAAGCTGGTCTCGCCAACCACCAAACCGCGGTCGAGATCCTGAATCGCCCCGGCAACTATTTCACTGGCGCTGGCGGAACCACGATTGATTAATACAATCAGAGGAAAATCATCCCGACCTTTCTTGGGATCAGCTAAAAAAACCTGTTCCATATCGCGGCGTTTGCCGGTCGTGTAAACTAAGGTGTCATGGCGAGTGATAAATAGATTGGCTACTTCGGCAGCCTGTTCAAGATAGCCGCCACCATTGTTTCGCAGATCCAGAATCAGACGCTGCAGTCCTTCATCATCCAGTTTATCAAGCGCCTTGCGAAGCTCGTCGATTGTGGTTGCCGAAAACCTGGTCAGCAGAATGTAACCGGTGCTGTCATCCAGCATAGTAGCGGCACGGATGCTGTAAATAGGAATATCGTCGCGAATAATTGTTACATCAAAAGAATCTTTCAACCCCAACCGGCTTACGGTAATATCAACTCGGCTGCCTTTAGGCCCCCGCAATTTTTTAAACACTTCTTCCCGGGTGATGAGATAGGCATCTTCGCCATTGATAGCGATTATTTGATCACCGGATTGAAGTCCCACAGCTTCTGATGGACTCCCGGCAACGGGTGAAATCACTGTTATATATCCATTTAAAATGTCGAACTCTATTCCGATTCCCTGGAATTTTCCCTGGAAAAGTTCGGCGATTTCCTCTTGTTGTTTGGCCGGGATATAAACAGAATGGGGATCCAGTTCGCCCATCAAACCCTGGAAAGCTCCATCCCATAGTTTTTCCCATTCAACCGGTTCAAAATATAATTTATCGACTATGCTGATAATCTGGTTGAGCACAGCCATATTGGTTTTGATTGTTTGGTAGATAGATTGATCGCGCGAATAAAGATAGCGTGTTACCGGTAACAAACCGGCAATAAAGGCGATTATTAACAGTGCAAGGAGTAGTTTGGATAATTTTTTAGACATGCGTTTCACAATTTAATTATACTTTTTTTAAGCTGAATAAGTTCAGGGAATTTATGTCAGATGCCAAAATATAGCATCGAACGAATTGCAATTCCCTGGAAGACCGATTCAGGAGAATTACTGATTGGTTCATGGCCATTTAAAATCCAGCGTCCGGCACTTACCGTACCTTTATTGAAACCGACGCCAATTCGCAGCCCAACGCGGTTCATTATTTGCCACTTGAACATCAAATAGGGCTGGAGGTTGAAAAACATTCCTGAAAAGCTAGTTGAATGAGCGACCGTGATAACGGATCCGTGAACGACGGTAAATTGATCATCCCAGTTCGGAGATCCGGGACTCTGACTCAACAACAGGTTTGCTTTACCCATCCCCATCATAATGCCGGTAGAAATTTCAAAATCACGGAAAAGAGGAATAGCATATTCTATGGTGGCTGCCCCCATCATGATTGAAAAGGTAGCTTCAACTGATTTATTAATTGCATTGGTTGTGTCCATTGAACTGATTTTTGACAGACCTAGACCGGCGTAGCCACCCAGTTTCCAATGGCCGGCTAGTTTGGCAAATCCCTCGCCTCCATGGATTATAAAAGGGGTGCGGAACAATGATTGGTCGAGGTTCAGGTTGGTCAGATTATCCAGCGCGCCAATGGCCGAATAATCGAGGTTTAGAAAAATCGGACTATAGCCGATACCGCTGCCAGAGAAATCCTCCACGGGATATAAGTTATCCTGACTGTATCCAAGGGAAATTAACAGCAAAGGAATTATTAGTGTTTTTTTCATGTGACCCTTCCGTGATTATTGGGCTGATTATGTTGATAATTTATTCTTACTTCATGGAAATTGAAACCGTAAAAACAATGATTTTTAAAATGTCTGTTAGGGAATGTTTTGTCGCAGGTCTTTTCCTTGTATTATTCAAGAACACCATCCTATATTTACTTAGCTTAAGAGGTAAAGGGAGATCGATACTACAAACGTAATAACAATAATCGATAATACTATGCGTAAGGCCCACAGTTTTATGTTAAACAAAAAAGTTGTCAATTATCATCGATTGTTGGCATTTATATTCGTTGCAACCTTGGGCGCAATAACACCCAACAATCCGGAACAAACAAAGCTGGTATTGTATACTGATGGTACCTATGATTTGGATCAGGACGGACTGAGCGAATTACTGTTGGTTGTACGCCAGCCTGACGGTGGAACTATCTTGGAATATGTCGAGATAGACAAAGCCCAAAACCACCAAACGATCTGGAAGTTTATTCCAGATGCTGCCCGGATAGGGTTATTTACCGATGTTAAGATTGTTAACATTGATAATGAGGGTCCACCGGAACTAGTCGGAATTTTGCAGACATCCTATAATGGCAGCAATTTTAATGAGCCCTGGCTGTATGTATTTCAATGGCTTGGTGATACTTTTTCCTCTATACCGATTGTTTTAGCTGACGATCGCCTCAGCGAACAATTCATCAGACCGGGTAATTTGAGTTTTTTAAGCCGAGAAACACTTGATGGTTCCGGATTGGCAATATCATTTGGCAGTCCCCTGCGGGAAATATTGATTCTGG
>JABMPO010000213.1 GCA_013203015.1 Fidelibacterota bacterium | reverse complement strand
TCTCCGGAATGCGCAGCGGGCAGGTGGCGGCCGAAGTCGCCGTGGAAGTATTGAAGGCGGGAAAATCAGCGTTACAATCAAATCTAACAAACTATCCGCGCAACTGGCATAAGATTGGCGGCAAGAATCATGAACGGTTCTATCGGATAAAAGAAGCAATCTACAAATTCACTGACGATGATTTAAACCGAATCGCGGATGGAATTTCGCAAGTACCAGAAAATGAACGTACATTGACTAAATTATTTTCGATTGCAGTAAAGAAAAAACCATTACTGCTGATCGATGTAGTACGCCTTTTTGCAGGAGTATAATGAAAAGATCTGAATTATTGACATCCCTGAATCTGGGAACCTTTATTGCATTTGATTTTGAAACAACCGGACTAAGCTCTGAAAAAGATCGTTTGATCGAAATTGCCGCCTTGCGGTTTGAAAATGGGGAGCAAGTTGACAAATTTGTGACTCTAGTAAATCCTGGGCAGCCTATTTCGCCGGAGATTGCGGATATTACCGGGATAACCAATGATATGGTCAAGGATGCGCCGCTGGAACCTAAAATAGTTGCTGATTTTCTGGATTTTCTGGGCGATGCTCCACTGGTAGCGCATAACACGCCATTTGACATAGCTTTTCTGAAAGCGCTACGTCAACGTTACGAAAAACCCACTGTTGAACATGAATTATATGACACCCTCCAATTAAGCCGGGCTTTTCTGTTTTTTAGACCGGCACACAATCTGGGAACTGTGGCTGAATATTTTGGTTTCACCGCAAAAGGCTCCCACCGCGCCGAGCAGGATACGATTAATTGTGCTAATGTTTTCATGAACCTGATTGAGGAAGCTGCCAGTTATCCTCTGGGAACAATTACCAAGATCCTGGAAATTCTGAAAAACAGCGCAATTATGAATAAATCGCTGTATGTAAATCTGGCCAATGCCCTGACTAAAAAAGGTGATTTAAAGGCCGGGCTGACCGTATCTAAGATTGATAAAACCCAGAATTCTAATCAATTTGTTTATCGTGGTACCGTTGACAAACTTGATTATTCGGTAGATGAAGTTTTTGCCAAAGATGGACTGCTGAATAAAATTCTGCCGGGATTCGAGCAGCGGCACGAACAGGTCGATTACGCCAAGTTCATTGATGTGAGTCTCAGTGATAATAAAATTGCTGTCGCCGAGGCCGGAACCGGTCTGGGGAAAACCCTGGCGTATTTATATCCGGCCTTAAAACGCAGTTATTCGTCCTCTGATAACGGACCCACCATCGTATCCTGTTATACTAAAAATTTACAGGATCAATTATTTTACAAAGATTTACCATTACTGGCGCAAGCCCTTGATGTGGATATTGATGCAGTAATGTTGAAAGGACGGAATAATTATATCTGCCGCACCAGATTGGGTTGGGTGATTTCTGAAGCCAATAAAAATCTGAGTCCGATTGAAGTTGAAAGCCTGTTGCCGCTGATAGTTTGGTTGGATTGGACTCAAACCGGTGACCTGTCGGAATGTACGGGATTCTGGAGTTTTCGACAGAATCGGGTTGCCGCTTTAATCCGCAGTGAACCGGGATTTTGTACTTCACCACTATGCTCCCGTCACAAAGGCTGCTTTTTCGGACCACTCCGCCGCAGTACTTTTAATGCCCGGGTGGTTGTCGTAAATCATGCCCTACTGCTATCGGAATTAAATAACCCGGGCGTGTTACCGCCTTTTGAATCAGTCATAATTGATGAGGCGCATAATCTTGTGAGTGCGGCCTACAATCAGTTTACAGTTAGTGTTGATCAATACACTATCCCAGGGCTGACCCAGCGAATCGATCCCAGCGCCACCGGATCAGTGCGGCTCAAAAATCGTTTGAAAGAACTGGCAAAATTGCATTCGGTCCTTGAAAAGCCGTTGTCTGACTTGCAGGAGGATGTGGCTCAGGTTACCACAGCCAATACTAGCCTTTTTGCCGAATATATCTCTCAGGTCGCTAATCGATTCCGATTGAATGCCCCTTATGTTGAGAAAAAAATGCTGGATTCCCTGCCGGAGGAATTTGGCGGGGTTCATGCTGAAATCGATACTTTATTGAAAGAGTTAAAAGCGTTAACTGGCACGACACTCAAAATGATTGCCGAATTGCAGCGGATCGATAAAGATAGCGGCGACTATCTGGATTTGATTCAGGTGTTCGACCAATCACGGCAGCAGTTATCCGAGATCAGCGAAATTTTGACCATGGTTACCGGCAACCAGCAAAAGGATTGGGTCTACTGGCTGGCCGGGCGTTATCGCAGCTTTGGGCGTAAAACCCCGGAACTGGCACTTAATATTTGTGCCGCTCCCATTGATGTATCAAATGACTTGTTAACCAATCTGTTTGGTGTACTCGACAGCGCCGTTTTAACTTCGGCAACATTAAGGATAGATGACTCATTCGATTATTTTCTGGGTCGAACCGGTCTGGATAGCGTTGAGTTGACAAATGTGGTAACCAAAGAATTATCCAGCCCGTTCGATTATAATGTTCAGGTCAAGTACCTGCAGTTAGCCGGTAATCCAAATGGCAGTAAAGATCACGGTTATATTGCAGAATTGATCTACCAATTGCATAAACATCATGATAAGCGAATGATGGTGCTGTTCACTTCCTGGGCAATGTTGAATGGTTGTTATGCGGCATTGCGACAGAAACCGGAAGGGCGGGATCTGCCGATTTTCGCCCAGCGTTCCAGTGTCTCGCGTTTCTCGCTGATCAAAGGTATGGCGGAGTCGCCCAATGGAATTTTACTGGGTACTAACGCTTTCTGGGAAGGGGTGGATTTACCGGGCGAATTATTGGAGATTTTGATTATCACCAAATTGCCCTTCGATGTACCCACCGAACCGTTAATCAAAGCCTATGCGGAAATGCTGAATGCCGAAGGCCGGAATTCGTTTCTGGAATATTCAGTTCCGGAGGCTGTGATAAAATTCCGGCAGGGTTTTGGCCGCCTTATCCGGACAACTTATGATGATGGAATTTTTATCGTGCTCGATGATCGGATTGTATCCAAGCGCTACGGGAGTTTTTTCCGTGATGTCATTCCCACACCCATGTCGGTGTTCCATAATGTGCATGAGTTATTGTTTTAGAAGATGCTTGTTACGGCGTAGTTAGTTTTATACCTGCGAATGCAAATGTAAAACCTGTCAGATGCCAGCGAGTGACAGCCGGAAAGCGACCATCTCCTGACCATTGCGAACCAGCAGGACGTCACCGACCAAAACCGTGTGGTTCCAGGTTTTGCCTTCGATTACCGGGAACCGCGCAAGCTCAGTGAATTTGTCAGGTATTGCGC
>JABMPO010000212.1 GCA_013203015.1 Fidelibacterota bacterium | reverse complement strand
ATTTGCCGGGACCGGTCGACTGGTTTCGCAGAATGCGCTGGAAGTCATTAATGATGATGACACAACCCAAATTGAAGCGGAGACTATTATAATTGCCACCGGTGCCCGCAACCGGACTTTCCCTGGTATGGAAGTCGATGGTAGAAAAGTTATCTCCTCCAAAGAGGCGATGGTGCTGGAAGAACCACCCCAGAAAATGGTGATTATCGGTGCTGGAGCCATCGGTGTTGAATTCGCTTATTTTTATAATGAGTTTGGCTCGGAAGTTCACCTAGTCGAAATGCTGCCCCAAATTCTGCCGGTGGAAGATGAGGAAGTGGCGCGCGAACTGGAAAAATCTTTCCTGAAATCAGGAATTAAAATTCATAAAAACACTCGCGTTGAAAAAATCGATAGCAATGGCAATGGGGTCCAGGTTCATACTGAGACAGATGGTGAAGAGCTGGTGATCGAAGCTGATATTGCCCTGGTTGCTGTTGGCGTGACCGGCAATATTGAAGATATCGGCTTGGAAACTCTTAGAATCAATACTGACCGAGGAGCTATTCTGGTGAATGAATTTGGTCAGACCAGCGTTCAAAATATTTATGCCATCGGTGATGTGGTTGGACCACCCTGGCTGGCTCATGTGGCATCAGCCCAGGGACGTATTGCCGTTGAACACGCTGTCGGTAGAGATCCCAAAGCGCTGGATTTGTCAAATATTCCAGGTTGCACTTACTGCCACCCGCAAGTTGCTTCCCTGGGATTGACAGAAGCTAAAGCCCGTGCAGCGGGTCTGGACATCAAAGTTGGTCATTTCAATTTCCGGGCGATTGGCAAAGCCCTGGCAATTGGTGAAAGTACTGGTTTTGCCAAGCTGATCTTCAGCGCCGAATATGGCGAAATCTTGGGTTGCCATATCATCGGACCGGAAGCCACCGAGTTGATAGCGGAGCTGGTAATCGCCAAGGCTCTTGAAGCCACCTGGATGGATATCGCAAATACGGTTCACGCCCATCCGACTCTTTCAGAAATTATGATGGAAGCGGCAGCCGATGCCTTCGGAGAAGCGATTCATCATTAATGCTTGCTGAAGTCATTGTGGCCGCCAACCGAATTCGGGTGCTGGACTTGGGTTCGCGCTCCTATCAGGAAACCTGGGATTTACAAAAGCGCCTGCAAGCTCAGCGGATCGCGGGAAAAATTGACGATACTCTGATTCTGGTTGAGCACGAACCGGTGTATACTATCGGTAAAAATGCCGATCGTTCCAATCTGATGGAAAATCATCCTGCAGATATAAAAGTATATCAGGTTGAACGTGGTGGCGATATTACCTATCACGGGCCGGGACAATTGGTGGGCTATCCCATATTGGATCTCCATGGTTATCAGAAAAGTGTTGGCTGGTATATGAGATCATTAGAAGAAGTATTGATCAAGACACTAGCTGAATTTGGTATTTCAGCCGAGCGTCGGCCAAGATTCACCGGGGTTTGGATTGGCGAAGAGAAGATCGCGGCGCTGGGAGTGCGATTATCGCGCTGGGTAAGCATGCACGGATTCGCCCTGAACGTGAATACCGATTTAGGCTATTATGCCGGTATCGTGCCCTGCGGTATTTCCCAGTTCGGCATTACTACAATGAGAAAAATCCTGAAACGTGAAATCAATATCGATGAAGTGAGGCCGGTAATAATTAATAATTTCAGCAAAGTATTTGATGTAGAAATGGAATTGCAATAATGACAGATTTCGCTCAACCAAGGCTAAAAAAGCCATCCTGGTTGAAGATCCGTTTACAGACCGGCGAAGATTATCAACACATTCAGAAGATGTTGAAAAGCCAGAATCTGCACACGGTTTGCGAAGAAGCCCATTGCCCTAATATTTATGAGTGCTGGAATCGTGGAACGGCAACGATAATGATTCTGGGTGATACCTGCACCCGCTCCTGTGGATTTTGTGCTGTGAAGACCGGTCGACCTGGGACTTGTGATCCAACTGAACCGGCAAGGACGGCGGCGGCCGTAAAAGAAATGCAGCTCAAACATGTGGTGATTACATCGGTGGACCGTGACGATTTAAAAGGTGATTTTGGCGCTGAAATCTGGGCGGCAACTATTCGGGAAATTCATGCTGTTGCTCCTGAGTGCACCGTAGAAGTACTGACACCTGATTTTCAGGGCTACCGCCCTGCATTAAAAAAAGTTTTTGCTGCCGGACCGGAAATCTTTAGTCATAATGTGGAATGTGTTGAACGGATCAGCCGACAGGTGCGTGCCCAGGCCGATTGGCAACGCAGTTTATTCGTGTTGCAGCAATCCCTTGAATTCGGCTTATTGACTAAAACCGGCCTGATGGTGGGTCTGGGGGAATCAAAGGGGGAAGTGCTGGAGACCATGGAGCAGGTTTCGAAGCTTGGTGTACAAATTTTTACTGTGGGTCAATACTTGCAGCCGACAAAAAATCACTTACCGGTTCAACGTTATGTTGAACTGGATGAATTTGAAGAATATAAATCGAAGGGGCTGGGAATGGGTTTTAGAATTGTCGAGAGCGGTCCGCTGGTGCGCAGTTCCTACCATGCGGACGAACAAGCCCGAAATCTCAGAAAACAGGATATATCGTGAGCAATAATGAGAAAATATTATATACGATAGTAATAATAACCGGGTTGCTGCTGATCTGGTGGCTTTATGTACCAAATGGGGAAGTTTCTACCAGTGTATTCCCTGACAATATGTCAATCCCGGCTGACCCGCCAAAATTATCAGACCTACCTTTTCACATGGCGTTTGTGGATATGGAAACCTGTCTGCGCTGCCATGGTGAGGGCCGGCAGATTAATTTAAAGGGGGAGATAATGGAAGCTCCTAAAATTGCCCATGAGGTTCGTGATAATTGTACCACTTGTCACCAGATACCAAAAATGATGTAAAAGACTGCCATATTGAGTAGTTTACAGGGCATAGTGACGCAATTTATTTACTGGCATACAATTTGTGATTAGGCGGAATTAGTTATTAAAGGACAATAATGAAAGATTATTACGATGAAGAGGGTCGTCCGGTCGATGCCCCCAGTGAGGTAGAAAAATCAAAATTTTATCCGGTTATGCCGTTAAGGAATACGGTATTATTTCCTCAGCAGGTGATCCCGATTTATATCGGACGGGAAAAATCTCTGCGCTTGATCAATGATCTTGATTCCAAACAAAAGCACATTGTAGTCGTTGCCCAAGAGGATGGTTCGATTGAAGATCCTACGCCAGAAGATCTTTATTCTTATGGCACTCTGGCAATCGTACTCAAAGTATTTGATATGCCTGATAATAGTAAATCGGCTATCGTGCAGGGTGTCGAAAGAGTTAAACTGCTAAAATTTATCAGCGATGATCCCTATTATAGGGCTGCAATTGAGACAATCCCGGAGATTGATCACCCGGAGGATCTGGAATTAGATGCCCTCGCTAATAATCTGCGGAAGATTTTCGGTGAGTTGATAAAAGTGGCACCCAACCTGACTGAAGAACATTCCGGAATGCTGTCAAATATTCAGAAACCTTCACGATTGGCCGATCGGGCCATTTCTCTGCTCACGGTTACCAATGCCGAGAAACAGAAAGTGCTGGAAGAACAGGATATCAAAAAGCGCCTTGAACAGACCAATGGAATTATTACCCGGGAAATCCAGCGTATCAAACTCGGTGAGGAGATTCAGAGTGAGGTTCATGATGAGATTGCCAAATCCCAGCGGGAATATTATTTGCGGGAGCAAATGAAAGCTATCCGTAAAGAGCTTGGCGAGGATGAAGGTTCGGTCGAATTAAAAGAATTAGGCGATCGCATCAAGGACGCCAGAATGACGGAAGATGCGGAGAAAGTTGCTTTGAAGGAGTTGGAGCGTCTTGGGAAAATCCCTACCCAGTCCCCGGAATATTCGGTATCGCGAACCTATATCGAATGGTTAGCTGATCTGCCTTGGGATAATACTACGGCGGATACTGTTGATGTGACCGAGGCTAAGAAAATTCTGGATGAAGACCATTATGGTTTGAGGCGGATTAAAGAAAGAATTTTGGAATATTTAGCGGTTCGTGGATTAAAACAGCAAAAAGACCCCGATAGTGCCATGCGCGGACCGATTCTATGTTTTGCCGGACCTCCCGGGGTCGGAAAAACTTCACTGGGTAAATCGATTGCCCGTTCAATGGGACGTGAGTTTATCCGCATATCGCTCGGTGGTGTTCGTGATGAAGCTGAAATCCGAGGTCATCGCCGTACCTACATTGGTGCTTTGCCGGGGCGAATCCTTCAATCGCTAAAGAAAGCTGGCACTAATAATCCGGTTTTTATGCTGGATGAAATTGATAAACTGGGAATGGATTTTCGTGGTGATCCTTCGTCCGCACTGCTGGAAGTGTTGGATCCGGAACAGAATTATTCTTTCAGCGATCATTACCTCGAAGTGGCTTTTGATTTGAGCAAAACCATGTTTATTGCCACAGCAAATTATCGCGATCCGATTCCGCCCGCTCTCAAAGACCGAATGGAAATTCTGGAGTTCACCGGCTATATCGAAGATGAGAAAGTAAAAATTGCTCAGCAGCATTTGATACCTAAGCAAATTGAAGAAAACGGATTGAGTGATGCTGATGTAGCCCTGGATGTTACTGGAATTAAGGAATTGATCCGCTCCTATACCAGAGAGGCCGGTGTTCGTAATCTGGAGCGCGAAATAGCTAATGTTTTTCGTAAAGTCGCTCGCGATAAGGTTGAGAAGAAAACCGGGAAAATTCGGATAACCAAAAAAAAGGTAAACGACTACCTTGGCGCCCCGCGTTTCTATTCTGATCTTGCCGAACGAATGACCAAACCGGGTGTTGTAACAGGTCTGGCATGGACTGCTGCCGGGGGCGATATTCTGTTTATTGAAGCCAGTCGAGCGAAAGGCAAAGGGCAGTTGACATTAACGGGCCAATTAGGCGACGTTATGAAAGAGTCCGCAACCGCGGCCATGAGTTACGTGCGCTCTCATACTGAACAACTTGGTATTCCAGCAGATTTTTATGCGAAAACAGATACCCATATTCATGTTCCGGCCGGTTCCATTCCCAAAGATGGACCCTCGGCCGGCGTTAGTATGTTGACGGCCTTAGTTTCCCTGTTGACCGGCCATAAAGTCAGAGATCATCTGGCAATGACCGGCGAGATAACTTT
>JABMPO010000211.1 GCA_013203015.1 Fidelibacterota bacterium | reverse complement strand
TGGTGGTAGTTTGCTGATCAATAAATTTGTATTTCCCTCGGCCATGCCGCTCTGGCTGGCCATTTTTTCCATAATTCTGAGCATTGTTGTTGGTCTGGTTGCCGGTCTGGCGCCATCCTACCGGGCGGCTAAACTGGATCCCATCGAGGCTTTGCGTTATGAGTGAAGGCCGCCGCGGACATCTGGGATTCACCTTACGTGAAAGTATGCGTATGTCCGTCGAAGCAATTCGCAGCAATAAATTACGTGCCTCGCTGACATTACTGGGCATTACGATTGGTGTATTCTCGGTAATCGGTGCCATGACGGCCATCCGTACTTTGGAATCATCAATCAATTCGGGGTTGAGCATCTTTGGCAGCAATACCTTTTTGATCCAGAAATACCCTCTTATTCAAATGGGCGGCCATACCCGTCATAAATATCGCAACCGTAGAAATATCACTTACCGGCAGTATGAGGAACTGAAAGATCGGGCTCAATTGCCAGTCAGGGTTAGCGTGATCGACGGTACCGGGGGCAAGAGTATCAAATACAAGGATAAACAGGCTAAGTTAAGTTCATCAGTAAATGGCGGTGACGAAGGCGCCCTACAAAGTCTAAAGACTTATATCGCCGATGGCCGGGATCTGACTAAGCAGGATGTTGATTTTTCTCGTAATGTAGTAGTACTGGGCATGGATATAGTAGATCAATTATTTCCGTTTGAAGATCCACTGGGAAAAAAAATAGTTCTCAACGGCCTGAAATACCGTGTTATCGGAATTACCGAACGACAGGGTAATCTGTTTGGCCAAAGCCAGGATGATTTTATTCTGATCCCGATCTCCAATTATTTACGACAGTTTAGTAGTCGCTGGACATCCTTGTCGATTACCATCGAGGCCGAATCCGTAGAACTGTACGACAAGACGCAGGATGAAGTAGTGGGGATTATGCGCACAATTCGCAAAGTCGCTCCGGGCGATGATAACGATTTTGAAGTGGCTTCCAACGATGAATTGATTGATACATTTGCTCAGTTCACCGGCGGTGTGAAGCTGTTTGCCTTTGCCATTAGCATCATTGCCCTAGTTGTAGCCGGGATTGGAATCATGAATATCATGCTGGTCTCGGTTTCCGATCGAATTAAAGAAATAGGAATCCGTAAAGCGGTGGGCGCCAATCGCCGGGATATTCTGATTCAGTTTTTGACCGAGGCAGTTTTCCTAAGTGAATTTGGTGGAATTGCTGGTGTAATTCTCGGGGTACTGGGCGGCAATGCTGTTTCAATGATCTTTAATATTCCAGCGGTGATACCCCTTGATTGGGCTTTTTATGGATTGCTAGTTTGTTCGATGATTGGGATTGGCTTCGGCAGCTATCCAGCCTATCGAGCGGCGGGTCTTGATCCAATCGAATCGCTACATTACGATTGATCAGTCGAGTGTAATAATTCACTGAGCACTATTTTATATTATAAGTGTCCTTTTCCTTGGACGCAGGCGCTTGGTGTGATAAATTTTTATATGCTAACAGCCAATCTGGCACGGAAATTGTAAAAAGGACGCTTTTCTTTGGTACCGGACAACGACAAAAAGAAAAACGATTTGACGATAGTCTGCTTTTGTCATAAAGGATTTTTACCGATAAAATTGCTTTCAGGTCCTATCTGCTAATGAATATTGGCGTCATACCTGCTCGCTTGGGTTCCACTCGTTTCCCAGGAAAAATCATGGCAGCACTGGCCGGCAAACCAATGGTTCTGCACACTTATAAGCAGGCTTGCAAATCAACCCGGCTTGATAAGGTCATTATTGCAGTTGATAATCGGGAAGTAAAAACTGTTCTCGAACAATTCGGGGCGGAAGTAGTTATGACTGCCGAAAATCACCAGTCAGGAACCGACCGGGTTGCCGAGGCTGTTGCCGATATCGATGCCGAAATTGTGGTGAATATCCAGGGTGACGAGCCACTGATCGAACCAGCAGTGATCGATTCCCTGATCCGCCTGTTTGATGATAGTGCGGTAATGATGGCATCTGCAGCCAGCCGCAATTTACCAGTACCCGATTTATTAAATCCCAATGTGGTTAAGGTATTTCTGGATCAAGCATTCGAAGCCAGCGAATTTCGAAGAGTAATTCCCGATAATATTATTGGCGGCTGCTACCGCCATATTGGAATTTATGCCTTTCGCCAGGATGTACTATTGCGGTTCACCAAGCTGCCCTCCAGTGTTAACGAAAAAAATTATCATTTGGAGCAACTCCGGGCTCTGGATAATGGGATTCCAATTCGCATGCTACTCACTGACTATGTTTCCCTGGGAGTTGATACGCCCGAAGACCTTAAGTTAATTGCTGAAATTATTGGACTTTAACGAATTATATGCTGATTACAACCATAAAAGTATCCACTTACTCAATACCGGAGCCTACCAGTGTAAATTTTGATTATAATTGGAAAGGGCAAGTGCAATGACACCGGTTCGACCAACTAAGTATATTTTTGTCCTGGGAGGTGTTATTTCCGGCTTGGGTAAAGGTATCGCAGCCGCTTCAATTGGATATCTGCTGAAACATGCCGGGCTTCGAGTAACGATTCTCAAATTGGATCCCTATTTGAATGTTGATCCCGGTACGATGAATCCTTATCAGCATGGCGAAGTATTCGTTTTGGATGACGGATCGGAAACGGATCTGGACCTGGGCCATTATGAGCGGTTTATTGACATAAACATGGGCAAACACAATAATGCAACCACTGGCCAGATCTATAGTTCGGTGATTGGTCGCGAGCGTGCCGGGGATTATCTGGGCGCTACAATTCAGGTTATTCCCCACATAACCAACGAAATTATTGACCGGATCAAAGCCGTAAATACTCCCAAACGCTTTGATATAGTTATCTGCGAAGTTGGTGGCACCGTTGGTGATATCGAGAGCCTGCCATTTTTGGAAGCGATTCGTCAGCTTTCGGTTGAAGTTGGCTATCATAACTACATGATTGTTCATGTGACCTTAGTACCCTACGTCAAGGCCAGCGAAGAATTAAAGACTAAGCCAACCCAGCATTCGGTTATGCGTCTGCGTGAAATCGGGATGTTCCCGGATATAATTTTATGCCGTTCGGATTTCAAAATTGATCGCGCGACACGCGATAAAATCGCCTTGTTCTGTAATGTGGCAGCTGATCATGTAATTGAAGGTACCGAAGTACAAAGCATCTACGAAGTTCCACTGATCTTTAATCAACAAAAAGTGGGCGAAATCATTGGGCAGCGATTGAAGCTTAAGCAAAAAATTGATATAACCGATCTCGAGCGCTTTATTGATCGTTATCGAAATCCCGAATGCGATGTTACTATCGCGCTCTGTGGCAAATACACCGAATTACCCGACGCCTATAAAAGTGTGTTGGAATCTTTTATCCATGCCGGAGTTGAAAATAGCGCCCGGGTTAATATTCAATGGATTCAGACCGAAGGAATCCGATCCGATGAAGCTGCCGCCAGGATTTTCAATAATGTTAACGGTATTTTGATTTTACCGGGGTTTGGTTCCCGGGGCACCGAAGGTAAGATTCTGGCCAGTAAATTCGCCCGGGAAAACAATATTCCATTTCTCGGGATTTGCCTGGGATTGCAGTGTGCAGTGATTGACTTTGCTCGGCATGTTTGTGGCTTGACTGGTGCCAACAGTACCGAATTTGATCCGGATGCAAAATATCCGGTTATCGATTTAATGGAGTCGCAGAGGGCGATTAAGGCCAAGGGCGGTACGATGCGGTTGGGGGCTTATGAATGCCAGCTAACGGCGGGATCAAAAGCTTTTAAGGCCTATCGTACCCATAAAATTTCCGAGCGCCATCGCCATCGCTGGGAAGTAAATAATCGCTACCGCCAGCGTCTTGAAAAGAATGGCCTGAAAATTTCCGGCATCAACCTCGACCTGAACCTGGTTGAAATAATCGAACTGCCTGATCATCCCTGGTTTGTTGGCAGTCAATTTCATCCGGAATTAAAAAGCCGAATAAATCATGCGCACCCACTCTTTCGGGATTTTGTGGGGGCAGCGGTGGAGCATTTGAACAGCGAGGTTACCCCACGATGAGACCCCGGCAGGTAAAAATCAAATCGGTGGAATTTGGTGCGGCTGCTCTGCCACTAATTGCCGGACCCTGTGTAATTGAAAGCCGTGATCATGTATTAATGATGGCTGAATCGATCCATAAAATCGCCAACAAACTTGAAATTCCTTTCATTTTCAAGGCTTCATTCGATAAGGCTAATCGTACAGCGGGCACGGCTTTTCGTGGACCGGGCATCGATCAGGGTTTGCAAATAATGGCTGAGGTAAAGAGTCAATTCAATGTTCCAGTCATTATAGATATCCATCTTCCGGAACAGGCCGCCCTGGTGTCCGAGGTGGCAGATGCGATTCAGATTCCAGCGTTCTTGTGCCGGCAGACCGATTTGTTGGTAGCGGCCGCCGAAACCGGTAGACCGGTTAACATTAAAAAAGGTCAGTTTCTGGCACCTTCCGATATGAATAATGCCGTCCGCAAAATCGAACAAACCGGATCGAATCAAATTTTAATTACCGAGCGCGGCGTCCAGTTCGGCTATAATAATCTGGTTACTGATTTACGTTCGATACCGATCATGCAGGCCACTGGTTATCCGGTGATTTTCGATGCTACCCACAGCGCCCAATTACCGGGTGGGCTGGGTTCCGCAACCGCCGGCCTGCGCCAGTATATTCCCCATGTTGCCCGGGGGGCTGTTGCTGCCGGTTGTGATGGTGTTTTTCTCGAAGTGCATGATAATCCGGCTGCTGCATTATCCGATGCCGCCACCCAGTGGCCGTTGAGTCAGCTCGAGCGATTTTTAAGCGAGCTTAAACAATTACGATCAGTTGTGTGTCAGTTTGACGCAAAAGAACAAGTGGAATAAAATTTGAGACAGAGCAGACAATGTCAAACACGATAACCCAAAGCTTACTGACCAAAATTGCAAAAATTAAAATGCTAATTTGTGACGTAGATGGCGTTTTAACGGACGGTACTATTTTTATGGGATCCGGTAATATTGAATTGAAGCGGTTCAGCGTAATCGACGGCGCAGGGTTTTTCCTGGCTAAGGCGGGTGGTTTGAAACTGGCTGTGATCTCGGGACGCTATTCACCGGCGACAGAATTGCGTTTAAAAGAATTGCCGATTGATGCGGTCTATAACGGTACTGTTAACAAGTTGGAACCATATCAATCGATAAAATCGGAATTCGGGCTTAGCGATGACGAAATCGCCTACGTTGGTGATGATTTGATAGATATCCCGGTTTTGAATCTGGTGGGATTGCCAATTGCGGTCGAGAATGCCTATGCACCGGTCAAAAAACGGGCGGCATACGTAACAAAAAAAAGGGGGGGCGAAGGAGCTGTTCGGGAAGTGATTGACCTGTTATTGGAAGGCCAACAGAAATTCAAACTGGCCTTAAAAAATTTGGAAAAAGATTGATTTGGAGAAACTAATGGCTAAGACAAATATCGAGATTGGTCAACGTGCCATTAGAATTGAAGCTGAGTCAATTCAGGCTTTGGAACAGAGGATTAATTCTGATTTTGATAGGGCTGTTAAAACAATTCTAAATTGTAGTGGCCGGGTAATTGTTTCGGGCATGGGGAAAGCTGGTTTGATTTCCCAGAAAATCGCCTCGACCCTGGCCAGTACCGGAACACCCGCTATCTTTATCCATCCCGGCGATGCCCTCCATGGTGATCTTGGAATGGTAACTCGGGATGATGTTATTATTGCTCTATCCAACAGCGGTGATACCAATGAGATACTGGAGATCGTCCATCATTTTATTAATATGGGATTGCCAGTCGTTGCTTTTGCGGGTCGTCGAAATTCAGCGCTGGGACGATTATCCGATATTGTGCTGGATACATCGGTTGAACGCGAGGCTGGCAGCCTGAATCTCGTACCCACCGCCAGTACAACTGCCATGTTGGCAATGGGAGACGCATTGGCGGTTGCATTGCTGGAGGCCAGGAAATTCAAACATTCTGACTTTGCATCCCTCCACCCCAGTGGCACCCTGGGAAAGAAATTATTGCTGAAAGTAAAGCATATTATGCATACCGGTGACGAACTTCCTACCGTTACCCGGGCAACCAACGTGCGCGATGCGCTGTTTGCGATCTCTGCTAAAGGACTTGGTGTTACCGGAGTGGTCGACGATAACGGTAAGATGATCGGAATTATTACCGATGGTGATATTCGTCGCGGGTTTGAAACCGGCTCGGAGAAAATATTCGAAAAGCCGGCTGAAATTTTGATGACCAGCACCCCGCGCTGGGTCGACCAGGAAATGTTGGTGTCCGAAGCGCTTGAAGTAATGGAAACCTACAGTATCACCAGCCTGTTTGTTCACAACAGTCCCGGTGAAAATATTCCAATCGGACTGGTTCATATCCATGATATTTTGAAGAGTGGGATATTATAATTCATTTGCTATGAATCTGAATCAAATATCCAGGTTGTTGTTTATTGTAATACTGATATCCAGCTGTAGCGGACCCGATGATGACCAGCACGGAGCAAGCCGCGTAGGGCTACCGGATCAGGAAAGCTGGGAAGTTACCATAACTCTTACCAAAACCGGGCTGAAACAGGCCGTGATCCAGGCCGGTCATCTGGAAAAATATAATGACCGCCAGTATACCCTGCTGGATGACAGTGTCTATATTGATTTTTATGATGAAAATGAGGCGCACACTTCATTGTTATCTGCTCTCAAGGCTGAGATCGATGAAAAGTCCAATTACATGACGGCTATAGGAAATGTTGTTGTCGTATCGGACAGCGGTGTTACCCTGTATACGGATACCCTGGATTGGAATTCGGAGCTTGAACTGATATACACTGATAATCCGGTTATGATAACTACGGAGCAAAACGATACCCTGTACGGAACCGGTTTTGAATCTGATGCTGGGCTTGATCATTGGAAAGTTATAAAACCCACCGGCGTGACGGATCGAGGTCAGGATGAATAATTCCCGCCAGATCCTGCGCGCTGAGGGATTATATAAAAAATATGGCAAGCGAATGGTGGTAAGCAACGTCGATATCAAGCTTCATAAAGGGGAAATTGTCGGTTTACTTGGTCCCAACGGGGCCGGGAAAACCACGACCTTTTACATGATTACCGGGATGATCAAACCAACCCGGGGTGATGTTTATCTCGATGACCGGCAAATCACCAATTATGCAATGTATAAACGAGCCCGTAGTGGAATTGGCTATCTGAGCCAGGAGCCATCGATTTTTGGCAAATTATCAGTCGAGGATAATCTCAACCTGGTGCTGGAAATGACCACCCTTACCAAAGCTGAGCGTCAGAAAAAAATTGACGGATTATTGCAGGATTTATCAATTGAACGCATTCGGAAGAATCGTGGCTATAATCTGTCCGGTGGGGAGCGGCGCCGGGTAGAGATCTGTCGGGCCTTGGCCATGGATCCCGATTTTATCTTATTGGATGAACCGTTTGCCGGTGTTGATCCCATCGCGGTGGAAGATATTCAGTCAATTATCCACTCGTTGAAAGACCGGGATATCGGTGTGTTAATCACGGATCATAATGTGAGAGAAACCCTGGCAATTACCGATCGTTCATATTTATTATTTGAGGGCAGAATATTAAAATCCGGGGATTCTCAATTTCTTGCCAACGACCGAGAAGCTCGAAAATTATATCTTGGTGAAAGTTTCCGGTTAGACTGATGCCCAGGTTGGAACAGCGGCTTGAACAAAAACAAATTCTGGCTCCCCAGCAGATTTTACAGGCTTCCCTGCTACAATTGCCAATGGCGAACCTGGAACAAAAAATAGTTGAAGAATTGGAAATCAATCCGGTATTAGAAATAGCCGAACCGGAAACCAATGAGCCGGAATCAGAAGAAAATAGTGAACCGGCCGAGGATGAAATCGATTGGGACAGCATATTGAATGATCCGGATCATTACACGGCTCCCAATACTTATGATGCCAGCAAAGAAGAAATTGATATGCCCATCGCTCAGCAGAGTGATTTTCTGGAAGACTTGATCAAACAACTGGATTTATACGATCTTAGCGATTGGGAGCGCACTGTTACCGAAGAAATTATCTGGAATCTTGATGAACGTGGCTATCTTGGCACTGATATAATCCTGATCGCCGATCGGTTCGAAACGCCTCTGGAAAAAATTGAAGTGCTGCTTAAGCTGGTTCAAAGACTGGATCCCAAGGGTATTGCTGCCCGATCGCTTCAAGAATGTCTCACAATCCAACTTGAAGATCAACCGGATTCACTGGCTCATAAAATTATTACGGAATGTTTTGATGATTTTGCCAACCGGCGTTTTCCGGCTATTATGCGGTCGTTAAGCTGTACCAGCGCTGAACTGACCGCAGCCACTGAAATTATTACGGCTCTCAATCCCCGACCCGGTGAGGGACGACGGTCGGTGGCTAATCAGGTTGTTGTTCCCGACATTACAATTCGCGAACATGAAGGGGAATGGATAATCGTTTCCAATGATAACTGGTTGCCTGAATTGCATATTAATCATTCCTACAAGATGATGCTGAAGGAAAAGCATAACCCGGAGGTTTTGCAGTATGTGAAGCAGAAAATTGATTCAGCCAGTTGGTTTATCCAGGCAATCCAGCAACGCCGCCGCACAATGGCGGCCGTTATGCAGGCAATCATTGATCGTCAACCGGATTTTTTTAATTCGGACATACGCCAGTTACTACCAATGAAATTGCAGGATATTGCTGACGAAATTAAAATGGATATTTCTACAATCTCCCGGGCCACACGGGGTAAATATGTAGATGCACCGTTTGGAATATTTGAGCTGAAATCCTTTTTTACCGAAGGAATTGCTTTGCAGGATGGACGGGAAATCAGTAATCAGATAATTAAGGATGCTTTGCGTGAAATTATTGATAAGGAAGACAGCAACACACCCTATAACGATGAGCAGATAGTGGGTTTACTAGCTCAGAGCGGTTTCCCGGTTGCCCGCCGTACAGTGGCGAAATACCGAGAACAATTAAAAATTCCGGTCGCACGATTGCGACGAAAAATTTAGCTTACTTTTTTAAATAATGTCCCCCCACTGAAAGGAGAGGATAACATGGCATATCGTAAAATTATCATTGGCGATAAGGAAATTCGGATTCCGGATAAATTGTTTGCCCTTGGTATCATTCCAATCATCATTATTGCCTTAGGGTTGTGGCTGGCCACCGGAATTTTTGTGGTTGGTCCCGATGAAGTTGGTGTAATCCGTACCTTTGGCAAAGCCACCAGAGTGGCTCAATCAGGTTTGAATTGGCATTTACCCTATCCGATTGAGGTAGTCAATACACCCAAAGTGACCGAAGTGAAACGGATCGAAATTGGTTTTCGCAATGTTGGAAAACAAGGTTATCGGAAATTTGAAAAAGAGAGTTTGATGCTCACCGGTGACGAAAATATTGTGGATGCCGAATTGATCGTTCAGTACAAAATTAAAGATCCGCAGGCCTATCTGTTTAATTTTGTCAAGCCGGAAGCAACAGTGCGTGAAGCGGCTGAAGCCAGCTTGCGTACTACAATTGGGCAGCACAAGATTGATGAGGCTCTCACAGCTGGTAAATTCATGATCCAGGAAGAGGCTAAAGAATTGCTGCAAGTGACCCTTGATCGTTACCATACCGGTATCCATGTGGTGGCTGTTCAGCTACAGGCTGTGGGTCCTCCGAAACAGGTTGTGGCGGCCTTTAAGGATGTTGCATCGGCCAAGGAAGATAAAAACCGTATGATTAATCAGGCCGAAAGTTATCGTAATAATGTTATTCCCAAAGCCCGTGGTGAAGCCCAGGCTCAGATCGAAGAAGCCCAGGGTTATATGGAAGCCCGCATTAAACGCGCCGAAGGTGATGCTGCAAAATTTACGGCAATATTAAAAGAATACCGCAAGGCCCAGGGGGTTACGGAAACACGGCTTTATCTCGAAGCTATGGAAGAAATCCTGCCGGGAATTCAGAAATATATTATTCCCGATAAAGATGGAGGGAACCTGATCAACCTCTTAAACCTGAGTAATCAGGGTGGGGGTGCCAAATGAAGAAAATTCTAATTGGTTTAATTGTTGTTGCCCTGTTGATTTTGATAACCGGCATATTTACCGTGGATGAAAAAGAACAGGTTGTAATTTTGCAGTTTGGTAAACCTATTCGGGAAATTACTGATCCCGGCCTGCACCTGAAAATTCCTAACCCGATTCAGCAACTAGTGGTTTTTGATGATCGGCTACTGGAATACGATTCCCCACCGGAAGAAGTTCTCAGTCGTGATAAGAAGACACTCATTGTTGATAATTACGTTCGTTGGAGAATTTCTGATCCGCTATTGTTCCTGCAAACCGTGCAGGCAATTCCTACGGCCTTGACTCGACTTGATGACATTGTGTACTCGGAATTGCGTCGTGAACTTGGAACCCATAACATGTCTGAAATCATTACCGAAAACCGGGAATTGATCATGGATGTTGTTACCAGGGGTAGCAATGAGGCGACTAAAACCTACGGAATCGAAGTAATTGATGTTCGCATTCGCAGGGTGGATTTACCAAAGGAAAATGAAAAATCAATTTATGCCCGCATGGACGC
>JABMPO010000210.1 GCA_013203015.1 Fidelibacterota bacterium | reverse complement strand
GGGTAAACCCGTGGTTCCATCAATTACCCGGCTTCACGCGGCACAAGCGCCTGCGGTGCGCGCGCTCAAAAAGCTACGCCGCGGTTATCCGTCACTATACTAGGATACCATAGCGCCGAAGGCGGATAAAAAAGAGGGGCGGAAATCCGCCCCTCTGTACAATCTCAAGTAACTTTACCAGCCACGATTACCATGGCCACGATCATTTCCTCTGCCACCGGAACCATCTCTGTCACCTCTGCCGTCCATACGACCTTTTCCGTGGCGACCCATTCCACGATTTAGGGAATGTTGATCAAAAAGGGTTTTCTGTTCGTCAGTCAATAGCTCGCGCACCTGTAAATGATGCTCCACGCGCAATTTTTCCATGGCCAGTTCTTTGGCTTGGATTTTTTCCAATTGATTGTTGATAGCTTTCTGATTCGGCTCGTCCGTCCGTAGCAAATCCTGCAAATCTAAACGCATTTTCTGGATATCGGCTCGTAAATCAATTTGCTCTTTACGAAAATCCGTCCGATATGAATCGATCTTTTTGATTTGCTCACTGGTCAGATTCAAGTCGTCGTTCCAGCCCAGTTCGCGGCCAAACCCGCCACGTCCCTGGCCAAATACGCTTGTGATCAGAATCAACATGCTCAGTGTTAGGTATTTTTTCATGGTTTACTCCTTATTTAGTTTGTTAGATGAATTCCAAAAGAAATTGTATTCCCGGCATAATCATATAGTGGATCATCAGATTCATTCTGCTTATAGCCCAGTGTCAGACTGGTTCCAATCATAGGAAATCCATTGAAAAAAGGCAATTTCCAGTCCCGGTATAGCCGGATATCATAATAGCTGTAATTGTCGGTACGATTATAATCACTGATAATATATTCGTCATCAACCTGAACATAATCACCCAAGTCAAAATCAAATTCAAAAATTGGCACATCCAAATAATTACGCTGTTCAAAATAGGCCCCACCACTGATGGTAAAACTACCCGGCAGGCGAAGATTTACCCTTCCTGAACCGGAATTGCCATCCCAGCGAAACCGGTCAATAAACGGGCTGGTGGATTGATCCAGAATAATAAAATCAGAGGGTGTGCGATTGATGCGATACTGACTGCTGCCGGAAATAACCAGTCCCATATATTTATTTACCGACTGGCTAATACGCAGATTCAGACCAGTTAATGAATTTGTATTTAATTCTTCATAGGTTGGGATAATAACTCCATGACGACCCTGCGTATAAGTTGTGGGAGGGGCTTGAAAATCTTGAATCGCGTACCAACCGTGTAATTTGAAACTGGTGCCGGTATTAAATGAATAATTAGTTGAAGCATTGAGACTGTGTTCCGCATTTGATCCCTGGGGCATTTCATTGTAGGTCCGACTTTGTAAATTGTAACCCAATTTCAATGATCCCTGGGGATGGTAAAAATATTTCCACTCTGCATAGGCACTGATTTCGGAAAATTCATAATAGTCATAAGTTGGTGTATATGCAGCGTTACTGAATATCAAACCAGCAAACAATTGCTGGTTCTTTAGTTCCAGATAACGATATTGGAATCCTGCCTCCATGGAGCCGGTAGAATAATCTTGATTGGTCAGCACTTCCGTACGATTAATACTTCCATATAATCGGGTATTCAGAGATGGTTGATAAGCTAATGAAAATGAACCACTCAAATATGATTGATCAACTCCAAGGTAGGAGTCAAATATATGATCTATCTGGCCGACATAACTGTTCATATCCACCGCTATTTCCTGCCCACGGGTGGTTGTTATAATAACAAATACCGCTAGGAATAGGCGCTGGAAATTTTTGAAAGATTTAGTCATTTTTTTGAATTTTCTCATTATTAGCATTAATGGGGGCGGATACCCGCCCCCGTCAAATATACCGTTAATCTATGTTTCTCGCTTTGATTTTGGAGGGGGTCATTCTGACTCCCTGTGGTTCGGTGCAGTCGCCGGGACCAAATCCAGTTCCGTCGCCGGGGCGTCCGCCACCAGTTCCATCACCAGGACCATAGCCGCCATTTCCACCGTTTCCGCTGCCTTGGCCACCGCCATTACCAAAACCGTTGCCACTACCATCCATGGGACGGACAAAATCATCATCCATACCATTGGGGATGCCATCGCCATCAGCATCGGGGGCATTATCATTAAAACCGTCTCCATCTTCATCAATATAGAATCCCGGACCTCCAATACCATTTCCACCACCAAAACCCTGGGCATACCCAAAATTCATTAGCATAGCAAAAACCGCCAGTACCGTAATTATATTCAGATTCATTCGTTTCATTTTCTTGCTCCTTTATTTTGATTTACATTAGTCATTGCCAGTGATAAAACGAATAGCATGCCAGAGTATAAAATGCAGCTTGCTAAATTGTGTATAAGATTGTAAATACGCGGCTTATAAAATTATATTAGACTATCTGAACATCAACGTATATTAACTAAATTCGACAATAATGTCGAAAATCAACGACAATTGTCGTAATCAGCGCAAATGATATTTCTGTAATTTATAACGTAAAACGCGTTCACTGATCCCAAGACGACGGGCGCATTCGCTCTGATTACCACCGGCATCCTCCAGGGTTCGGGCAATCAAATCCCGTTCAACCTGCTGCACTGCATCAGTTAAATTTGCACTCGCACTCTGACCCGGAATCGGTTTTCGCTCAGGCAATTCTAGCTCGGCCACAGTAATTTGAGAACCAACACTTAATACCACTGCCCGCTCAATTATGTTTTGCAGCTCTCGAACATTGCCGGGATAAAGGTAGGATAATAATTTATCCCAGGCTGCCGGAGTTAAAGTCAGATCATTCCGGTTATGGCGCTGGGAAAAATCCGTGAGAAAATTCTCAGCCAGCAATTTGATATCGGTGGGACGTTCTCGCAGGGGCGGTATATGAAAACGGATAACATCCAATCGATAATATAGATCTTCTCTGAAATCACCCTGCTCAACTGCCAGCTGCAGATCAACGTTGGTGGCGGCAATTATGCGGACATCCGCATGCTCAGTAGTACTACTACCGACTTTCTGATACTCTCCATTTTGTAAAAACCGTAATATTTTAACCTGGATATCTTGCGACAGGTCGCCAATTTCGTCTAAAAACAAGGTGCTGCCATCAGCATTCTCAAAATAGCCGGTACGCTCGCTGGCAGCGCCAGTAAAGGCACCCTTTACATGACCAAACAATTCACTCTCAACCAGATTGGCCGGCAAGGCTGCACAATTAACTGTCTGCAATTGCTTTTTCCGGTGGGCTGAATTTTCATGAATATAACGAGCCAATTCCTCTTTCCCCGTTCCAGTTTCGCCAGTGAGTAATACCGTTGCGTTGGTGACTGCCACCCGTTTAGCTTTCGCCAGGATGGTCAGCATAGCAGCATCGGCGGCAATAAAGCCTTCTTCAGAAGCTATTGTCGGAGCCTGATCAGGTTTTTGGCCATGAAGGTATTTTTGGATATCCAGCAATTGGGCTTCAAGATTATCAAGGTCTACCGGTTTGGTTATAAAATCCCAGGCACCGGCTTTCATGGCTTCCACTGCTGTTTCCACAGTTCCGAAGGCGGTAATAATCAACGCAACCAACCCGGGATAACGCTGACGAATTTCCATTAATAAATCATTACCGGTCATGTAGGGCATTTTATAATCGGATAAAACCACATCAACCGGATTACGGTACAGATAGGCCAGGGCGGTTTGAGCCGAATCAGCAGTGGCAATATCATAATCCAAAGATTGAAGAAATCCTGCCAGGGCTTCCCGCTGGGCGCGTTCATCATCGACAATTAATATTCTCATGGGTGTTTTTTCGGTAGCGTTATGACAAATTCGGTTCCCTGGTCCGGTTCACTTAAGACTTCGATTGTCCCACTGTGATCGGAAATAATTTTATGGGTAACTGCCAGGCCAATTCCATTACCATTTTCTTTAGTAGTATAAAAAATATCAAAGATGCGATTTAATTTTTGGGGTTCAATTCCAATACCGGTATCCTTTATTCGGATAATTATTTCAGGCTTTGTGTCAGTGACAGAAAAGTTTACCTTACCACCTGGATCAGTCGCCTCTAATCCGTTGCGAATGATATTATGGAGGGCCTGTTTCAGGTATTCCGGATCGCCTTCCAATCTGACAATAGCATCATTCTGAATAGCAAAATCAATTTCATTTGCTCGAGCCTGATCTTTAAATAGCAGGGTTAGATCATTAAGGATATCATTAAAATCAAAAGTTATGAATTTCAAGGGTGTCGGACGGGAATAATTCAGGAAATCCTCGAGAATCCGGTTTAATCGTTTGATTTCAGAAACCATGGTTGCAGACATAGCTTCAACCGTGGTACTTTGATCGGTCGATTTAAATTCGCGTTTAAAACGCTGAGCGATAATACCAATTGCGTTCAACGGATTGCGAATTTCATGAGCCAACCCCGCCGCCAGAGTTCCTATAGCAGCCTGTTTCTCCTGAATCCGATTGATTTGCTCTAAACGTACTACGTCTCGTTCAATCCGGTCTTTTTCCGTGCGTAACAAGATTGCATTCTGGCGTGATATTATAAAGAAGAAAGCAATTACCACTATTGTGGTAAAAAGTCCGCTGCGAATTAATATCTGGCTGATAACGCTGGATTTTAATTCATCGATGAGAGCAGTAGAAAAACCCACTTGAATCGTTCCGATTTCCCCGCCCTTGACCACGTAATCGTTGACCTCAACAAAAACCTGGTCGCCGGCATTTACCAGATAAAGATTTTCCTGCAATAATTGGCGTTGCCCGGTTAGTAACATTTTATGGGGGATACTAGTTGAAACTATCAACGGCTTATAACCTGGTAATTCAAGATTAATATAGTTGACACCCTCAATATCCAGCATTTCAAGCAGCAAATTTTCCAGGTCTAGATTGGTGCGTAAAACAGATTCAGCGTCAATGGTCAAATGGCAGATAATGGCTCCCCCCAGCGACCGCTGAATACCAACGATAAAATTAGCATTATCACGATGAGGGCCCAACCAGAGCGGTTCACCACCGGGCATACCGGCAATCAAAGTGTCTACCTGTCCGGATAGCAAAGGCTCAACCTGTCGTCGGATACCAAATGCCGGTCCCCTTCCGTGGTCCGGCTGGAAACGATCCAGTGGCAGACCGTCAGGATCAAAGCGAATCACCTGGAAAATATTATGTTCCCGCTGTAAGACAGCCAGGCGCTGGGGTGTCAGCAAACCTTCTGCTTCCAACTGGTCTACGGTTTTTAGTAGTCCTAAAGCTCGATTCAGGTAGGACTGTTCCAGCTTTTCGCTCAGGCGCGCCTGATTGGAGCCGCTAAAAGCAATGGCGGTGACGGTAGCGTGGGAATAATCCTGAAACAAACTTAGAGTGTCTCGGTAGCGCGAGCGGTACTCCAAAAATCCGGTGGCAGTGATACCTATTAATAAACTACCGTATAAAAGCAGGTGCCAGAATTTTACCTGTCGATACCAGGGGATAAGTTTAGCTGTGGTGTCTTTATTCATCTAATGTGCTATCAAAATTACAAAAACCTGCAAATCCTGTTGTAAGTAATTTGGATTTCAATATATAATATCCAATTGAACAGCAAAACACCATTTTAATACTATTTAGTTTCTACCATTTACCTCATTTTTTATCAGGCCAGGCAAGTTATAATCAGTGTTGAATTGGTGTGAATTGATTATACAATGATATGGGTTAATCGATAATAATTATAGTGACAACTGGTGTTGTCACTATACAAAATTATGTCATTCCGAAATGAGACTCGGAGAACCCAGGACGATTGAAAAATCTACAATATCCGATAAACAATACTAAAGTATTGCATTGTTTGG
>JABMPO010000209.1 GCA_013203015.1 Fidelibacterota bacterium | reverse complement strand
GATACCTACGAACCAAGCCTGTTTATGTTTGGAAAGACCTAGCATATAAAAACCGTCAGCAGCAATATCATGGGTAGCGGAACTGAACGCCAGTAGCCAGAAGAAACCAATTGTCAGCTTGAAGAATCCCGGCATAGGAATAGTTAATGCGACTCCGCCAAGACCAGCACCAATCAGCACCTGCATGATGATGATCCAGTAGCGCTTGGTCTTCATAATATCGACAATAGGGCTCCATAGCGGTTTGATTACCCAGGGCAGGTAGAGCCAACTGGTGTACAGGGCAATGGCCGTGTTTGATATACCCATGCGCTGATACAGAACAACCGAAAGGAGCATGACGACGGCATAAGGAATTCCCTCGGCAAAATACAACGATGGAATCCAGAACCAGGGTGAGCGTTTGACATTATTTGCGGAATCGGGTGTCTTATTCATGATTTAACCTTTTCAGGAGTAGATGGTTACCAGGCGGCTGCCCGGGTAGTAGTGCCT
Organism: Fidelibacterota bacterium; assembly: GCA_013203015.1. Lineage (GTDB taxonomy): Bacteria > Fidelibacterota > Marinisomatia > Marinisomatales > TCS56 > JABMPO01. The sequence goes on along the minus strand of JABMPO010000209.1, from coordinate 1,897 downwards.
TAAAATAGCAGCTGTTTTATAACCTTGCAATGCCATTCCCAGGGCGCCGATCTGACATAATCCGGCCCCATGGCCCCAACCCGCACCATACAGGGAGAATTTGTCAGGTATATTATCGGCAATATCGGATTTTTCAATGTAAAAAGCCGAACTGTAAAGAAAGCTGGGATGGAATGTTTGGCGAATATTGTACTCGCTGTGAACAGGAATCGACCGGGCTACATCAGCCGAATCTAAATACTCGATTTTAATATCAATCAATCGGCCCGAGCCGCCCCGTTTGATTACTTTGATGTCAATAATATTGTTGGCATCAATCTGTAACTTCTGATTCAATAACTGAGTTAATTCGGCCTGACTGTAATCAAATTGCCAGCGAAAATATCTGCCGGCCTCATCAACACCACCGATATACTTAGTCAATTCTTTTTCCGGTACCACCTTGGGACTGCAAAAACAATTGGGGGTAGAATCAATCCAATCCCGGGCATTATTTTCTGCCGATAATGGTAGTTTGTCCCATTCCAAATTTCTGTCAGCATCAAAAATATTCTGCATATAGGGTAGGGGGGAGCCACCCCAAACAGACTCAAATGTTTCCATCATTCCGCCGCAGGATTTGGAGTAGCGGGCGTCGCAGATCTGGTCATTGTTCATGATAACCTGACCCCGAGTAGCCTGAGCACCGGTAATAGCCTGGGGAGTCAGAAAGCCCGTGCCATGGTAGCGCTGGCAACAGTCATCGTTGCAGACATCGAAGCCTAGTTTTCGATGTTTTTGCTCGACATTTGCCAGCATCCAGGCTCGAGCAACGATGGTCTGGGATTCGATCAAAGCCGCCGGACATTCAGCGCTCATTTCCGAGGTAGCCACGCAGGATAGATACTGCTCCAGCGGCAATTCGTTGATAACGAGCATGTTCCCATCAGCAACCCGGATTTCCAGATCTCCGAGCAGGGACGAACTAATTGACTTCTTCCAATGGAAACCGCGCCCGGCGGTTACATTATGTACAATCAAGGGCTGCTTGTAATCACCGGTCAGGGCGTTACGCTGAATTGTTATCTTAGCTATTTCACGCCCGTTTGCAATTAATTGACCATTTTCGATACTTGCAGTCAGGGTTTTAGATTGTGGCCAACACGATCTTGGGCTGATTCTGTAATTATCCGGATCAGGAAAATCAATGGTAACTGATTGCATTTGATCTTCCGGTAAAAATATACCAACCCGAATCAGTGGTTCAGTTGCTGGTATTTTACCCTTCGCCAGCATATTATAATAATCCCTTGTATTGAAGGTAAGCATCAATCCCCGCACCGATAGCCGGAGCTTCGCGCAGGGCCGAGAACGAAATCAGGTGCTCATTAAATCGACCATTTTTCAGGTAATGGTTTTTAAATAGAGCGGTCTCTTGTGACTGAATTATCAAATCGGTAATATTAGCTAATAAGGGCTGCCATAAAAACCCAGATGCCTGTGAACTGTTTAGCAGGTCACCCAAACGCTGCCCAAAGATAATCCTGTCAAATAATAATTTCGAATATTCAGATTCTGATATGAGGTTTTCACGTTTGGGATTCATGAATTTAAAATTAGCATGCCAGCCGGAAAAGGCGGTCTGAATCCGCTCAAAAATTAATTGTGCCAGATAATCGCTGATATCGGTCAATGCTTGTACGGCGGCAGCTTCGCCGGCGATTGCCCTCTCCACTATAACATTGGGATAGATCTTCTGCTTATTCAGTTCAGTAACAGAAATTCCGGAATAATCGCTGTAAATTGACTGAATTCCACCCGCTGATGCATAACGCTCCAACGATTTCCCTTTATCATTCTGCAATTCCCAGGTTTTTGCCAGCCATGGTTTTACATCGTCGAATGGAACCAGTTTATC
>JABMPO010000208.1 GCA_013203015.1 Fidelibacterota bacterium | reverse complement strand
GCGGCTTTCACTGCTTGGAAACTGACAGTGAGTAGAGCGATAACCAATGCCAGTACACCAGCCAAAAGGAATGGTCCGAAGCCCAGATCGATGCGGTAAGCGTAATTTTCCAGATATTTGCTCAAAATCAGATAGGCTATGGGGAATGCGATAATATTAGCAATCAGCACCCATTTGGTGAACTGATTAGACAAAAGTAAAACCAGGTTTGCAGCCGAGGCTCCAAGAACCTTGCGGATACCTATTTCCTTAGTACGTTGCTCAGCCGTGAACGATGCCAGTCCAAAAAGTCCCAAGCAGGCAATGACAATCGCCAGAACGGAGAAATATTTGATCAGCCTGCTCATACCTGCTTCCACCCGGTACATCCATTCGAAATCTTCATCGAGGAACCTGTAATCCAGGGGTGAATTGGGCAATACTTGATTCCAGGTTTTTTCAACGGCCGCCAGCGATTCTGAAACATCTCCGGGAGCCAGGCGGATCAGCATGATGCTGAACCATTCCGGGTAGACAAAAATCGCCAGCGGTTCGATTTCATTGTGGACAGAGCGGAAATGAAAATCTTTCATCACCCCGATAATCGGACCTTCGTCGCCAACAAAATGCAGATTTTCATTAATGATCGATTCCTTATCCATGATTTGCGCCAAGGTTTCATTGATAATGAAGGCGATGTTATCATCAGTGGCAAGATCAGTGGGGAATTCCTTGGAGAAAGCCCGCCCCTCAACCATAGTAATGCCCATGGTTTCAATATAATCAAAGTCAACTGAACTCATTCCCACCGTCAATTCAAGAGCCGGATCTTTTTCACCCCAGTCGACACCACTGGAATTACTGCCGATATTGGTGGGCCGGTGTGATGAAGCGGACACACCCAGAACCTGGGGAACCTGATTCAATTCCGCCTTAAGAGATTCATAGCTTTTTCCAATATCGCCACGAATGCCAACTGCTATAACCTGCTCCGGATTGAAGCCCAGGTCTTTAGAACGCATGTAATTTAATTGCTGGTAAATAACCATCGTTCCGATTGTTAGCAGAATCGACAGCGTAAACTGAAAGATCACCAGAATTTTGCGTAAGGTAACACTGCGGCCGGTGGTTAACTGTCCTTTAAGTACTTTCACTGGCCGGAATGCCGAAAGGAAAAGCGCAGGGTAACTGCCGGCAATAAGACCTGTTATCAAGGTAATAATGACCAATCCGCCGATAAAATTTGTTTGCAACAGAGCAGAAAGCCCGATTTCCTTGCCAGCAATTTCATTGAAAATCGGCAACATCAGATTAACAAAAATCAGGGCCACCAAAACTGCCAGGAAAGACAGAATCAAAGATTCGCCGATGAACTGGTAAATGAGATTGATTCGCTGAGCACCAACCACTTTGCGGATGCCGATTTCACGCGCTCGATTGGTTGAGCGGGCAGTGGCCAGGTTCATGAAATTAATGCAGGCAATTAACAGCACAAATCCTGCTATTATTGAGAAGATATAGACAAAAATGATTGCCTGGCCATTGTCGTCAAATCCGAAGTAGGAGTGGAGGTGCACTCGTGTTAGAGGTGCTACACTAAATTTGGTCTGAGAAGCTTCATCACGGTGGTTATTGACAACTTCAGTAAGTTTACGATTAATTTCCACCCTATCAACATTATCCTGGAGCAGGATAAAACTGCGAATGGAATTGTTTGCCCAGCCATCATCGTAATTACCCAATTCCTTGGCGAATTCAATTGAAACAAGGATACTGGGATCCAATATGCTATTACCGGTAGCCTTACCCAATACGCCGACTACAGTAAGCTGGAACTGGTTATCAACCGTAAAAACCTCCCCGATTGGGTTGGTTACGCCAAAATATTTTCCCGCCGTTTTTTCATTGAGCACCACCGAGTAGGGATCATCCATTATAGTTTCACGGTTGCCAAAAATGAGCGGATAATCGAACATGGTAAAAAAAGCCGGGTCCACAGCCTGAATATCGTTTTCCATGAACGCTTTTTCACCGAACTCAAACGAACGTCCACCACACCAGCCATAACGAGTAGCATCGACAACTTCTGGTATCTCTTCCTTCCAGGCTGGAACACAGGGCCAGGGGGTAACATTCACATGATAAAGGCGTCCGCTGTAATCCTGATCCTGTTCAACGCGGAATAGATTATCAGCCTGGGCATGAAATTTATCGAAACCCAGTTCATCCTGAACCCACAGCAGGATAAGCAAACAACAAGTCAGTCCGATTGCCAGCCCAAAAATATTGATAAAGGAATAACCCTTATGCCGCCAGATATTGCGAAATGCGATCTTGAAGTAATTATTTATCATTCATGTCCCCTCAGAATCAATTATTCGTATTTAAGTGCATCCACTGGATTGGTATTGGCAGCTTTCATGGCTTGAGTTGTTACTGTGGTTAGGGCAATGATAAAGGCTATCAGACCAGCTATCAAGAAGGTGAGGTGACTGAATTCGATCCTGTAAGCGAAATTTTCCAGCCAGCGCCGCATGGTCATGAAAGAAATCGGCCAGGACAGGGCAGTAGCAATTAATATAAGTTTCAGGATATCCATTGATAGCAACAAGTAAATGTTCGACACTGAGGCTCCCAGGACTTTACGGATACCGATTTCCTTGGTGCGCTGTTCTACAATGAATGATGCCAGACCCAGCAGCCCAAGTGAAGCAATGAATATTGCTATTACAGAAAATATTGTAGCGATTTGTTTGGTTCTTTTTTCTGCAACATAGAGCTGGTCGAAATCATCATCCATGAATGTATATTCGAAAGCCTGGTCAGCGGCATATTTTTTCCAGGTTTCTTCGATAAAACCAAGCGTGCCTACCATGTCAACTTCCGGAATCCGGACGGAAGTATAGCGGCCGAATCCATTGCGACCAAATCGATATACCGCCATGGAGCGGATCTGGGAATGGAGCGATTCAAAATGAAAGTCCTTCATGATACCAATAATTTCAAAAGCGGCCATTTCACCGTTGGGTCCGGCCGGGCGTAATAGGGACCGACCGATAGGATCACCAATTTGCATAGCTTTAGCGGCTGTCTCGTTGATTACGACACTGAGAGAATCTGCTGGCCGGTCTGATGAGAAATAACGTCCCTTAGCCATTTCGATTGCATTTGCATCCACGTAATTATCGTCAGTGAAAAATGATGAGAGCAGCATGCCGTTTTCAGCTGGTTCACCTTGGATCTGGTGCAAGTTATTGTTTGTGTTATGTCCAATTAAGCTGGTGGAATTAGACACTGACAGGATACGTGGGTCTTGAAGCAGATCTTCCTTGAAAGCGTTAATATGGCGCCCGATGTCATCGGTTTTTTCCACAATAACTACATTGGTTTTATCATAACCAAGTTCTTTATTCTGGATAAAGTTCAACTGGTTATAGACAACCATAGTCCCCGTGAAAAGAGTTACCGAAATAATGAATTGAAATATCACTAGTCCACTGCGCAGCCAGGAATTACGGCTTTTGGCTTGGGCCGAACCTTTTAAAACTTTAACAGGATTAAAAGAGGCCAGGAAAAAAGCCGGATAGCTGCCTGAAATAATTCCAACCAGCAATACTAATAATATTAATGCTGGCAAAATCATGGCATCGCTAAATAAACCCAATGATAGCCTGGTCCCAATCAGGTCACTGTATCCGGGGATAAACAATTGCACCAGAACCAGAGCCAGGATAAATGAAATTAATGTTAACAGGATTGCCTCTGTCAGAAATTGTTGAATTAACTGACTGCGTGTTGACCCGAGTGTTTTGCGTACACCCACTTCACGAGCCCGTTTAGCGGAACGGGCTGTGGCCAGATTCATGAAATTGATGCAGGCCAGAATCAGGATGAAAAAGGCAATTACGGAAAATATTGTTACGTAGGTCTTGTTACCGTTGGGCTCAACTTCATATTCAAGGTTGGAATTAAGATGAATATCAACAAGTGGCTGCAGATAAAAACCGTACGCTGCACCCTGTTCAATCAGTTTGTCCCAAGACACACCCATAAATCGCTCAATCTGGGGTCCGGCATATTTTTTTACCATTCCCGGAAATTCATCTTCTACCTGTTGCAGTGGGGTGTTGGGGTCCAACAATATATAAGTATACATATTATTACTGACCCAGATTGGATCATTTGCAGCTTGAGGATAAGAAATTAACGAAGCCAGGAAGTCATAATGGAAATGGGTATTATGGGGTGGGTCTTCTACCAAACCTGTAACCACATAATCTCGCTGTTG
>JABMPO010000021.1 GCA_013203015.1 Fidelibacterota bacterium | reverse complement strand
GGCGAATCTTCCAGAATAACAATTGTTTTTTCGACCGCATCGAGACTGGTACCACCGGCGACCAGAACAGCATATCCAATCCGCAGGGCTTGCTCCAGTTTTGCCCGGTAGGTTTGCTCCTGCTCCGGGGTCAGTTTGTCGCGACTAATCGTACCGGCCCCGCCATGGATAACCAACCCGAAATTGGTATCTGTTGCCGGTTGCTTCCCACACGATGCCAGAATACTGAAAACGAAAAGACCCAGAATAACTAATAAAAGGGATTTGTTGTTTCTCATGGACGACCTCACTTATTTCTGACCCGAATTTCGGCATAAATAAAATGAATTAATAATCATCTGATAGCGCAGACTACGCCAGGGTGATTATCAAACGCAAGTGCGGCTATCGGTGAACCACCGATGCGGCCAGCTTGCTTACCAGTTGATTTAGCTCTAATTTGCAGCAAGATTTAGCAAATGAACTATTAAAGCGGTTACGCTTTAGCAAAATAAAATTAAAAGAGATCAGAAATCATGAACCTCTACTTCCTCATTGCTGCTCTACTCTTGTTGCTGGCCTTCGCCCATACCCGCTGGGGTGAGCAAAAAGTCTTTCCGTTAATTAAAGAAAAGTTCACCGGGAAAACCTTTCTGTCGGTTTACGTGCCCTGGCAGCAGTTGACCTGGATCTTGGCTCTCCGCGGTCTGTTCATGTTTCTGGCTTCAATCTGGAAGCAGGGACTTGCCAGTGTGGCTGTTTTTGTTCTATTGCTGACTATGGGCAATCTGGTGATTTTCACTATTTTGTGCTGGAAGCAGGGCGAAATCAAGTTGATCACCAAATCAGTACCCCAGTACCTCCTGTTCGGAGCAGTAATTATCCTGATAATGATCGGCCAGTTTCAGGCCTGAATAAGCTAAATCCCATAATAAATTATTAAATAACATAATATCTTGCGATTGTAATCGCAAAATATCATTATTATTTGCGATTTGGACCGCGAAACCGGGAATGGTAGCTGGCTTCCTGTCCCTTGTCCCTCGTTCCTTGTCACTTCTTCAACCCGTCAGTGGCCACAAGATCGGCAAAACGAACAGGGCAATCAGCAATAGCAGGATCACCAACGGTAATCCCACTTTGGTATAATCGGTGAAGCGATAACCTCCCAGCCCCATAACCAGCAGATTTACCGGATGCCCTACCGGGCTAAGAAAAGCGCTGGAACTGCCCAACGCCACCACCATTAATAGTGCATACGGTGATAGATTGAAATCGATGGCTGTACTCAGCGCCAGGGGTGCCATAATCACGGCTACTGCCGCTGTGGGCATAATCTGGGCTGAGATAGCTGCGATAATAAATATTCCGGCAACGATGCCCAGAGGACCCATGAATTCCAGGGCACTGATGAGTTTGCGGGCGATCAACTCCGTGGCGCCCGTGTCCAGCATGGCCTGCCCCAGACCCAGCATTCCGGCAATCAGGATTATGGCCTTCCATTCGATAGCCTTGTAAGCTTCATCCATGGACAGGCAGCCCGTCAGAATCATAATTGCCGCCCCCAGGGGAGCCGCGATATAGATCGGCAGCCAGCCCATGGCAACACTTGCCAGCACACCAATTTCGATGGCGCTGGCCACAGGTGCTTTTTCCTTATTATAGATTTCCTGATCGATTCCGGTGAGCACCAGGAAATCGGAATCTTTTTGCAGCCGTACCAGTTGCTCGCGATGACCGTAAACCAGCAGGGCGTCCCCCGGTTCCAGCACCAGATCCCGCAGGTTGGTGCGAAATGCCCGGTCCCGGCGCCAGATCGCCAGCACTGAAAGACCATATTTATCCCGAAACTGTAATGATCCCAGCGATTTCCCCACCACTGAAGTACGCGGGGCCAGAATGATTTCCGCCACCCCCACCTGATCAGATTCCAATTGTTCAAGATCCAACTCGATTTCAGTATCCATCTCCAGTGACTGCAGGCCTTTCAAAGTATCCAATACTTCCGGCTGCCCCAATACGATCAGGGTAGCTTCTTCGCCAATTATTTGATCGGGACCAGGCATAAAAATGGTGGTGTCGGACTGTTGTACAGCCAGGACATTAATACCCAGGGCATCCTTCATCCGGCTTTCGGCAATTGTTTTACCGGCCAATTGGGACCCTTCCGGTAGGCCGATTCCGATCATCTGGCGGTGCAGTTTGTATTTCAGGGTCAATTCACGGGGACCCACACGTTTGAAATCGGCAAATTGTCGTTCTTTAGCCAATTTTTCAATATCTTCAGGGTGTCCCATGGCGATCAGCTTATCATCTTCGTTTAAACGATAGCGTGAAAGTTTCAGCACCTGGGCTTTACCCTTAATCACCGCCCCCAGAATATTTACATTGAATGCTCTGCGAAATCCGGCTTCTTTCAAGGTTTTTCCCAATAAGGGGGAATGGGCCGTCAACCGCAATTCGATAAAAGCCAGGGCGGCCGATAATTTCTGTTCACCTACCAACAGTCCGCGCTTCAATTCCAATTGTTTCCATTCCCGCAGCATTTCCAGGCTTTCCGGTCGGCCTTCCACCAATAGTTTGTCATTGGCATGAATCTCAGCCTCCGGTCCCGGCGCCAGAAAAGTGGTGGTGCCGCGAATGATCGCCATAACGTTAAACCCCAGGGCGGCACCCAATCGGCTGCCAGCCAGATTGCGGCCAGCCAGAGGTGATTTCGCCGGTAACCGTAGCGTAATCAAGCGTTGCTCCAAAGCGTAATGACTGCTCAACATGTCCGCCAGATTGGTGTCGCGACCCAGATCGCGATCAGGTAGCAAATGCCGACCAAAAAACACCATATAGCCAATCCCGGATGCTAACACAATCAGTCCCAGAGGCGTGAAATCGAAAAGATTAAATCCCTCGTAGCCCGCCTTCTGCAATGTGGAATTGATCAATATATTGGGGGCCGTTCCGATCAGGGTAGTCAGACCGCCCAGCAATGAAGCGAAGGCCAGGGGGATCAGCAATTTGGACGGTGATTGTTTGGTGCGCTGGGCAATTTCCAGGACTACCGGCAGGAGCAGGGCCGCCACACCGATATTATTCATTATACCGGAAAACAGACCCACGGTAGCCATCATAATTACCAGCAAACGCACCTTGCTGGTACCGGCCAGGCGCATAATCTGGTGTCCAACAATATGGGCGATTCCGGTGCGGTTCAACCCTGCGCTTAACACCAGTACGGAGGCAATTGTAACAACAGCATGGTTGCTGAAACCGGCCAGGGCATTATCGTGGCTGATTATTCCGGCGACTGCTAAGGTCAAGAGGACCAGTCCGGCCACCAGATCGACTCGCAGCCATTCAGTCACGAAGAACAGAACGGCCAGAGTCAGCAGCGCTAAAACAAAGATTATCTCAAAAGTCAAAATTACCAAACCCGCTAGAAATTAATGGATTAATCATCAAACAAACTACTCGGTATTGGGTCAGTAATACTCATTCCATTGATAGTATTTATTTCCTGATTCTGTTATAATTAAAATTACAGTCAGAGCCACTTACTTACAATAGAGCCCGTCCGTAGCAAATATTTTTACAGGTGCGCCAGCGATTGAGTCGACCCGCTTACGAAATTGACACCCCACTACCCACCTCTGCCTTATCCAACACAATCAGGCTGAGTTGTTGCTTTTTCTTGGCAGCCAGCAGCATGCCCTGGGATTCGATGCCGCGAATCTTGACTGGCTGGAGGTTATAAACTACCACGATGAATTTCCCGATCAAATCTGCCGGGGTATAGAATTGGGCGATTCCGGCCACTATCTGCCGTTTTTCCCCACCAATTTGAATCTGTAGTTTGAGTAACCGATCAGCTCCTTCAACTTTTTCCGCCTCCAAAACTTCAGCCGTCCGTAATTCCACTTTGGCGAAGTCATCGATAGTAATGACATTTTCCAGCGGCTCTGGTACCGGTTTTTCAGCAACCTGTTTTTTCAGATCGATCCGCGGGAAAAGAGCCTCATGTTCCTGCAATTTATTACCGGGAGTGAGTCTGCCCCATGTCAATTCAGTATTGGTGGTATTCAATATTTCCAATACAGTCGCGGTACGGTTGGGCATCATTGGATTCAGCAGAACTGCCCCGATTCGCAGAGCTTCGGCAGCGGTGTAAAGTACTCGTCCGGCGGCTGGTTTATCTTCTCGTACCAACTTCCAGGGTGCGGTTTGTTCCAGATAACGATTTACGCCACGAATAAATTGCAGTGTTTCTTCGATAGCTTCGTTCAGGCGCAATTTTTCGATCAATTGCTGCACTTTTTCACCAATTCCGGCCGCGGATTTCAGGATGACTTGCTCAGCCGCCGTATAGTCGCCGGGTTCGGGAATCAGACCGGCAAAATTCTTACCAATCAGCTTGCTGACCCGGCTCAGAAGATTACCAAAATCATTGGCCAGGTCGCTGTTATAGCGTTTCACAAATGATTCCACCGAGAAATTGGCATCCTGTCCTAAAACCATTTCCCGCATCAGGTAATAACGAACCGGATCAACACCATATTGATCAATCAAATCCAGGGGGTTAACAATATTACCCAGCGATTTGCTCATTTTAGCATCAGCGGTGAGCCACCAACCGTGGGCGAAAATCGTTTTAGGCTGGGGAATTCCGGCTGAAAACAACATGGTTGGCCAATAAACGGCGTGGGTGGTCAGAATGTCCTTGCCGATGAGATGATAATCAGCTGGCCACCATTTGGTAAATTTTACATTATCGGCAGCATAACCCGGGGCAGTGATGTAATTCAACAATGCATCGAACCAGACGTAAGTAACATAGTCATCGTCAAAAGGCAGGTCGATTCCCCAGCTCATCCGCGATTTGGGTCGGGAAATACACAGATCACCCAACTCCTGGCGCAGAAATCCCAGGATTTCGTTTTTACGGTGCTCCGGCTGAATAAAACCGGGGTTAGCATCTATATAATCGATCAATTTCTGCTGATACTTGCCCATCCGAAAATAATAGTTTTTTTCAGTGATATATTCCAGGGGCTTCTGATGCTGGGGGCATTTTCCATCTTCCAGTTCTTTTTCGGTATAAAATCGTTCACAGCCAACACAGTAGAAACCACCGTATTCGCCATGGTAGATATCGCCGGCATCGTACACTTTCTGCAGCACTTCCTGAACGACATTTTTATGCCGCTCTTCGGTAGTCCGAATGAAATCATCATTTTGAATATGCAGTTTATCCCACAATTTCAAAAAATGG
>JABMPO010000020.1 GCA_013203015.1 Fidelibacterota bacterium | reverse complement strand
TGTTAAATATATTTTTCATTATTAATGGTATATATTACAATCCCCCTACAAAATTACATGAATAATAAACTAAAACTGGCACGAGTTGAAAAAAATCTGGCTCAGCAGGAACTGGCGGAACTGGTTCAGGCTTCTCGTCAGACTATCGGCCTGATTGAAAAGGGTAAATACAATCCCAGCCTGGCATTGTGTCTCAAAATCGCCCAATCACTGGATAAAACTCTAGACCAACTTTTCTGGGAGAGCAAAGATGACTAAACCACCCTTCCCAATGGATGAGCGCACTCGTGTAATAATAATGCGGGTTTGCACAATTATGTACGTGCTAACGCTTACGGCGCTGCTGATTGATATTCTTTTCCGGCAATTCGTACTTGGTCAATCCTCTGATAGTTTCAATGATATCGCCATGATTTACACTTTTAATGTTATTATATTGATTGGCGCAATTTTGTATTTTGGCGGCGTTCCATTTTTGAAAATTCGACTGAAACCCGTGCTGGCTCTATTTATCGTTATGGCAGTTTCAGGTACAATTTTCACAATAATCAAATACAGGCTCACCGACCCAATTATTATTATTAATAAATTTGGAATAATAATCGCTATCGTCACAATATTTTTTCTGATTTGGATCACTGCTGCATTTTTCGGCAAACGTAATATTGACAAAAATTTATAATAATTAACCGGATTTTAAATGAACACCGTTGAAATTGACAATATCACTAAAACCTTCGGCAATGTGACTGCCGTAGATCAATTATCTTTGAACGTCCCCAGTGGCAGCATCTATGGTTTTATCGGTCCCAATGGATCGGGGAAGACCACTACCCTGCGGATGATAATGAATATTTTTTATCCCGATCAGGGAACGATCCGTGTATTTGAAGAGAATGTATTAGGCGCATCATCAGATCGGATTGCTTATTTGCCTGAAGAGCGCGGCCTTTACAAGACAATGAAGGTTCGGGAAGTCCTCCGGTTCTATGGCGATTTGAAAAACGGGAAAAATGTTGCCCGGGAAGTCGATCGCTGGCTGGAAAAGTTGGATTTATCGGACTGGGCCGATAAAAAAGTCCAGACCCTGTCCAAAGGCATGAGTCAGAAGGTTCAGTTCATTGCCACGGTGGTATCCAAGCCAGAATTGATGATATTGGATGAACCTTTCAGTGGCCTCGATCCGGTGAATATGGAGGTGCTGAAAGATGCTATTCTGGAATTACAGTCCCAGGGTACGACAGTTATATTCAGTACTCACGATATGGCTGTGGCTGAAAAAATGTGTGATTTTATTTTCATGATCTACCAGGGTCGAAAAGTACTGGACGGGACTCTCAGCAGTATCCAGCAGAAATATGGCAGCGATACCATCCGCATCCGCACCGAGGATGGAATACAAGCTTTAGGCGATTTACCGGGAGTAGAAAAAATCAATGATTTCGGTCGCCTTCAGGAACTGCGGATAGCCCAAGGAACTGATTCACAGGAAGTACTGGCAGCCATAATGAAACTAACACGGATCGAGAAATTTGAAACAATTCAACCGTCTTTAAACGATATTTTCATCCGCATCGCCGGCCCTGAAGCCGAGGAGGCCAGCCATGTTTAAAACATTAAAAATCGCCCTGCGAGAATACAAAGCTACCGTAAAAACCAAAGGGTTTATCATCGGACTGATAATTGCGCCAATTTTTATGAGCGGTAGTGTAATTGGCATCGCTCTGCTTAAGGACCAAGTCGATATAACCGACAAAAAAGTTGTCATTCTGGATAATTCCGGAATCATGGCTGATTATTTAATTCAACTGGCAGAAGACCGTAACGAGCAGGAAGTGTACGAGCCGGAAACTGATAAAAAAATCAAGCCGGCCTATCTGCTGGAAGAGATTACACCGAACCTGGATGATCCTGATGCGCAACGGCTGGAATTATCAAATCAGATCCGGGTTAAGGAAATTTACGCTTTCATGGAAATTGGGGCCGACGTTGCCCACCCCAAACCGGATCGTTCCACATCCCGGGTCACCTTCCATGGTGAAAACACGGCTATGGATGATCTGCGGAGCTGGTTACGCCAGCCCGTAAATGACCGGTTGCGACGCTATCGATTAGAAGAGGCCGGCATTGGTGAGACGGAAGTACAGGACCTTTTCTACTGGATACCAGTGGAAGGTATGGGTCTAGTAACGACCGACGAGAGTGGTGAAATAAAAGATGCAGAACGAACCAGTGAATTGGAAGCACTGGCAGCACCGCTAATCATGATGATGTTGATGTTCTTGATGACAATGATGGGGGCAATTCCTCTTTTGAACTCAGTT
>JABMPO010000207.1 GCA_013203015.1 Fidelibacterota bacterium | reverse complement strand
TTGTTTGGACTGCAGTTTGTAGTACGCTGGTTCTTATTGTAGGAATATTTGATCGACGCGGTCGTGCAATTCATTTTATTGTGCGTCTTTGGGCACAGCTTTTATTATGGGCCGCCGCTGTTCCCTACAAAATAAGCGGTACAGAAAAGCTGGACCTGGGCAAAGCATATATTTTCGCCGGCAATCATGAGTCGGCATTTGATATCCCTTTATGCTTCGCGGCCATTCCAAATCACCTGGTATCGTTGGCAAAGATAGAATTGAAACGAATACCTATATTTGGCTGGGCAATGATGATGGCGGGCCATATTTTTGTTGATCGGAAAAATCGGGAACGGGCAATTGAATCGATGGAAAAAGCCCGGCGGTCGATCGAACGAAATCCACGATCAATACTAATCTATCCCGAAGGTACCCGTTCTTTGGATGGCGAAATCCATGATTTCAAAAAAGGTGCTGCTGTTCTGGGGATGACCCTGGGTATTCCCATCGTGCCAATGGCCATGTGTGGAACCAGTGCCGTGGTTCGCAAAAATTCTTGGGATTTGCGTCCCCGTCCAATCGAATTACGGTTGGGACAACCGATTGAAACAAATAGCTATAATTACGATCAACGCAACCAGTTGACGCGGGAATTACGACAGGCCGTTATCAAACTTAAAAGCGAATGGCAGGCCGAGCAGTCATAATAATTATGGGAATGATTTATCAACGGACAGAAAATTTCAATTTACGGGATTCATTAATAAGTGATAGTGTAGCGACTACTGAATCTGACCTGATCAGAGCTTGGGAGCAGATCGATTCTGGTACCCGGATGACCACTACTGATGGGAAATTAGTATTAGTAATTGCGCCTGGGAAGCGTAATCGGCATGCCGGTCCCGATTTTCTAAACGCCTGTATTTATTATAATGGTGATTTAATAACTGGCGCCGTTGAATGCCATTTACAGGAACAGGGTTGGTTTCAGCATGGCCACGATGGGGATCATAATTATGATAATGTCATTCTCCATCTAATTGGGAAACCGGTGCGGGGAACTCAAAGATTAAAACTGCCAACGGTAGTATTATCAAATGATTATGTGCACCGAACCTGCAGTCTAACTGCCTCCCAGCTTGACCCGCTGTACGATCAAATACTGGCAGTATTTGCCCAGCAACGCTGGCAGGAAAAAATCCAGCGGTTCCTGCCGGTAATTGCCGTTCTCAATCCACAGCCTGATAAGTTGATTGTGCCCGTGCTGGAAGTGCTGGGCTACGGTGGCAACCGGGTCATGTTTGCCAGGTTGGGGGAAAAAATCAGTCATTTTGATTTAAATGGTAAATCAATTGATTTCATATCCAAGTTATTATTCCGGACAGCTCAGTTGGGCAATCCAAATTGGCAGCGCTGTGGAATTCGTCCTGCATCACATCCGGAGCAACGTTTGAGATTGGCTGTCCGATTATTATTTTTTATATATCAATCAGTTTGGTTTCGACGAGGATTGGATCAATTCCAGCGGGACTGGGATCGGATGATTCGGCCATTTACCGGGCAGGGAATCCAAAGCGAACTGTTGGGTAATTATTTTTATCCTTTGTTAGCCGCCCAAGCAATCGTTAGCAAGGATCCTGCTTTACTGATGCTTATTCGTCAAGATTGGCAGAACCTCAGAATTCCCTATGGCTATGGTTTTCTGAATCGGCGATTTGGAGCAATCCTACCTCGTAAAACTCTGGCTAGCTTTGCTAATTTGCAGGGTTTAAAATGGATTAATAAAAATTACTGTAAACCGGGGAATTGTCAGGTTTGTCCCCTGAAAATGATTTATGTCTGTAATTGATTGGCAAGCGGCTCTGAAGCAAATCCGTCGCTGGCGGGCGGTTGGTGATTCAATCGTTTTTAGCAATGGTTGTTTTGATCTACTGCATGCTGGCCATATCGAAATATTAACTGCCGCCCGTAACTTGGGTGATCGTTTGGTGCTTGGTTTGAACGGTGATGCCTCAGTTGCCAGATTGAAAGGCAGTCAGCGCCCCATTGTACCAGAGGCTGATCGTGCCGTAATTCTGGCTGCATTGAGAATGGTCGATCTGGTGGTGATTTTCAATGAAGACACACCCGCTCGATTAATCGAGTTTTTAACCCCCGATATATTGGTAAAAGGAGCTGATTATCAACCGGAAGAAATTGCCGGTGGTGTTCATGTCCTGAAATCCGGTGGTCAAATTAAAACAATCCCGTTGGTACCTGGGTACAGCACCAGCGCAATTATTTCTAAAATACGACTGATAAATGAGGGTGAAAAGTCTTGATAACGGTTAGTTGGGACAGGTAACTTTGCCCGTTTTTTAAATAAACAAAATGATATGATCAGAATTATTGAACGACTAAAAACATTCTTAACGATCTTGAGTTTCCTGCTGTTTGCTGGCTTTGTTTGGGGAGGAACAGCAAACCTGGGCACGAATACAAGTACTAGTGATCCCGGGTTTCCCGAACGTGGTGTTGAGGACCTTGCCGTCGCTACCGCTGAGCACCAGGGAGACCGTTTACCGTTACTAATGCACGATTTAAAAATTCTGATGGCAGAAGTAATTATCGCCGATGCTCTTGGTGATTCCATGGAAGTAATCTATCAGTTGGATCAGATTTTTGATTTGCTGGAGGAAGCAGAGCAATTTGGTGATATGACTGCCGAAGATGAGGATGAGTTCAATCGATTTGAGTCCGCCCTGATCAATCTCTATACCAGTCAATTAAAGACAATTGATAAATCCCTGGTAGCGGTGGATGCTGATAAAGTCAGCACCGAAATAGCCGAATTCATCAAACCGGTAGAACTGGAGATCGGTAAAACCAAATTTACCATTATTGATGATCGTGAGGGGCATATCCCGATTTTGTATAACCAGCAGGTTGAGAATACCATCAAATTTTTCCAGACCAGGGGTCGGGATCAATTCGAAATCTGGTTAAAAAGGTATGTGATTTATTACGACTTGATTATTGGAATTTTAGAAGAATATTCCTTGCCGGAAGAGCTGGTATATTTGGCGTTGATTGAATCGGGAATGAATCCCAAAGCTTATTCCCGAGCTAATGCCGTAGGAATTTGGCAATTTGTTTATGCCACTGGTAAACGTTATGGGTTGAACCGTACCTGGTGGATCGATGAAAGGCGTGATCCGGTAAAAGCAACCCGGGCAGCTAGCGCTCATTTGGTTGATCTTTATGAAATGTTTGATGACTGGTATCTGGCCATGTCGGCTTATAATGCCGGTGCCGGACGTATTCAGCGTGCCATGCGATTACACCAGACTCGAGACTACTGGCAATTGTATTCATTACCACGGGAAACACGTAATTACATTCCAACCTATCTGGCCGCGGCCATGATTTGCCGGGAACCGGCTAAATATGGTTTTACGATGCCGGTAAACAATCCCCTCAAGTATGATGAAGTGCGGCTTGAGAAAAGTGCCGATATCAATGTTCTCGCCCGCAGTGCTGGCGTCACAGCGGTCGAATTGCGCTATCTCAATCCCGAATTGCGCCAGTCGGCCACCCCGACAATAGATAATTACAGCCTGAAAATACCAGTGGGTATAGCTGATAAATTTTTAAAAAATTACGCCGCTCTCCCTGAAAGCGAGCGGTTTGCCCCCCAGTATGTGGTTCATAAAGTACGTTATGGTGAGACATTGTGGGACATCTCCAAGCGCTATAAAGTATCGATTCACCAATTGGCGGCAGTTAACAAGATCAGGAATCGACACAAAATCCGGATTGGCCAAAAGTTGACTATCCCGGTTGCCGGTCAGAAACCTGCTCCAACTTATGCTCAGAGTGGTCCACCGGGATCCGCACGGGTAGTGTATGTTGTCAGGAAAGGCGATACTCTGGGGCAAATTGCCGAGGAAAATAATACTCGAGCTTCACGAATTAGACGCTGGAATGGTTTACGTTATGGGCAATATATTTATCCCGGCCAAAAGTTAACATTATGGATGCCCAAAGGATAAAAAGACCAAAACCACCACGCGGTACCAATCGCTGGGTCTGGATCGTGATTTCCGCGATCGTGGTAATCTTTTTAATCCTGCGCATTGCTGACCTGGCCTCAGGTGATGATGGATTCGGTGTAGGTGATAAAGTTGGCCTGGTAAGGATTGAAGGTCCCATTATGTCCTCCCGGTCCGTGGTGGAAGATCTTGATGCTTTATCCCAACGAAATGACATTAAAGCGATCCTGGTCCGGATTAACAGTCCCGGGGGGGCCATTGCACCATCTCAGGAAATTTATGAAAAACTCCGGTCGGTACGGGCTGTTAAGCCGGTAGTTACATCAATGGGCAGCGTTGCTGCTTCAGGCGGCTATTATATTGCTTTAGGATCCAGTGTTATTATGGCTAATAAAGGTACTGTAACCGGCAGCATCGGTGTGATAATGGAATATCCGGTGGCAGTTGAATTATTAGATAAAATTGGTCTCAGTATCGAGACCATAAAAAGCGGCAAGCTCAAAGACGCCGGGTCCGGTAGCAGGGAAGCTACCGAGCGGGACCGGCAGTATTTCCAGAATATTGTTAGCGATTTACACGAACAGTTCATCGCTGTGGTGGTTGACGAAAGAGCGCTTGATCGTGAAACGGTAATGGAACTGGCCGACGGCCGTGTTTACACGGGAACCCAATCATTAGCGCTGGGTTTGATAGATAGTCTTGGAACACTGGAAGATGCCGTAAAACTGGCGGGTCAGTTAGGTAATATCACTGGTAAACCTAAAACTTTCGAAATTAAACATCGTCGAACCGGTTTAATGGAATTATTGATGGGAAGTGGCGGGCAATCTGCTGTCAGCTGGTTCAATAGCATGCCAGTTTATCGCTGGCGAGGGAAGTAGGATGACTAAACAGGAAATTATCAACCAGGTAGCAGCAGCAACGGGATTAACCAAGGTTGAAACCGAAACAGTCATGTCCGGTATCATGACTACAATTATTGAAGCTTTAGCCTGTAACGAGCGGGTTGAATTACGCGGTTTTGGAACTTTTGGTGTGAAACACCGACTTCCTAAAACAGCTCGTAACCCGGTAACGGGTGGAGCAATACAATTACCGGAACGTTATGTACCCACTTTTAAGCCGTCCAAACGGATGCGAACAGTGGTTAATGAAACTATAATGAACAAATAAAGAGGTTATATGCCCTGCGGAAAAAAACGCAAGAAGCGTAAGATTTCGACGCACAAGCGCAAAAAACGCTTGCGTGCAAATCGTCATAAGAAAAAGAATCGCTAAAAACAGCCGTCCATGGGACGCTGGATTCTAAATAGCTATATTTTCATTTTCCTGGCTGTGGGCAATTTTGCTCATGGTTGGGGAAGTGAAGGTCATAAATTAATTAACGGGGCCGCCGCCCGATCGGTAGACGGCGAATTTGGGGTATTCCTGGCCTATTTTGCCGATACTCTGGCCGAACATGGTCCCGATCCGGACAATTGGAAAAAAGATGATGACAACGAAGGTTATCGTCATTATTTTGATGCTGATCTGTATGCTGACTATCCTTTTGCTAATTTACCTGAAACTGAACAACAATTAGTCGCCGAATTTGGCCAGGAAAATGTCCAACAGCGAGGCAACTGTCCCTATTATATAGTAGAATATTCCCACAAAGTCATCGAATTAATAAAAAATGAGCAATGGTCGGCTGTTTTAATTCCTCTAGCGGCGTTGGGACATTATGTGGCAGATTTGCATATGCCGCTCCATGTCGTCGAAAATTATAACGGCCAGTTAACCGGGAATAAAGGTGTCCATTTTAGGTGGGAAGTTTCCATGGTGGATAAATATATTAAAAATCTCCCTCAGGCTCCTTCTTACCCAGTCATCGATGATCCTTTGGTGACTTGTTTCAAGATTGTTCGTGAATCATATACTGCCCATGGAATCATTTTAAGGGCTGATTCGATTGCGCGGGCTGAACAACCATTGAAAATTCAACAGTCGTTGAAAGGCTATGCGCCATTGCCTGCGAGCAGTAATTATCTTGAATTGCTTTATCAGGAGTCAGGAGACTGCGCCCGGAATCGGATGGAAGCAGCTACTGCCATGGTTGCCGGGTTCTGGTATTATTGCTGGGATCAGGCTGGCCGACCTACTCCCAATAGCGGTGATTAATAACAGTATTACCTATAGCGTCAGTGAGTTGACGCAACTTATTAAGCAATCCCTAGAGAATCAGTTTCCAACTGTCTGGGTATCGGGTGAGATTTCCAATTTTATTCATCATCGCTCCGGGCATATGTATTTTACCCTTAAAGACCAGAAATCAGAGATCAAAGCAGTTGTTTTTAAGGGGAATAACCTGTATTTACCATTTCAGCCCGAAAATGGAATGCAGGTTCTGTTACAGGGACGTTTGGCAGTATATGAACAACGTGGCTATTACCAGATAATCGGCACTCGCATGGAGCCGGCTGGAACCGGAACGCTGTATCTGGCTTTCGAAGCGTTGAAAAAGAAATTGTTAGCCGAAGGATTATTTGCTGACGAACTAAAACAGCCATTGCCGCCCTATCCCC
>JABMPO010000206.1 GCA_013203015.1 Fidelibacterota bacterium | reverse complement strand
TAAATGAAGTCCCCACTCCATTTTTTCAGATAGCCATGGATTTTGCGTGCGGGGTTTTTCATCATTTTTTTTCTCATTGCTGACTTGCTTTTGTTTGGATTCAGCGCGGTTTTCTGATTTGGATTTGACGGATTTCGAATTGTCTTTTCTCATGCTGTAATTATATTCAATTATCATGCCAGATTATAGAAAATAGTCACTTTCCGCTAAAACAATTCATGGTCCAATATGTAATTCTGTAGGGCGTATACTGTAGTTGGAGATACATTTTTAAGGTAATTGCTCAAGGTTGCAATTTCGCGTTTAGGGATTTGATAGCTGGTAATGAATTCAACATTTACCCGGCCTGTTTTTCCTTTTGAGTGATAATTATTTTTTGCTGGAAATAGATTGATAGTTACTGCATCATTGGGATTGATAATTTTAAATAATCGCGGATATTTTTCAAGCTCTTGTTTAAAAATATCCCGACGATAACCGTAATGGGTACATCCAAGGTAGATTAAATATCGCTCACAGGTTGAGGTAATCTTCTCCATGGCAGTTGATAAGTATTCTGCTATAAGATTACTAATCATGCCACCGGCAGGATCATTGGAAATTGTATTTGCCAGTTCCGGGCAGGCCTGAGATATTATCGTATCAGCCGGGATGCCTTCCGCGACTAATTTTTCATGATAGGTGTTTTCAGCAATGGTAGTTGGTGCCGCTAAGATTACAATATTGATAATCTCAGGTATATAATGTGCCATCAGAAGCTCAACACCAGTTTCGATAATACCTAAAACCGGAATGTTCTTTGATTTGTAAATGGTAGTTTCTTTCATCAAAACGGATAAACTGTTACAGGCAACATAAATGTAATCCGGTTCATATTTATGACTGATAACAGACAAGAATTGGTCGAAAACTTTAATCTTCTCCGCCCGATTCGGCATGCGATTATAACCATAATATTTCTCTGGGACAGCGTTGATATACTTGATGTCGAAATCTTCATCCAGTGTGGTGCTTGAAAGATCTGCTACCAGATTGGCGCAGACCGATAAACCACCCAATCCGGAATCGGTTATAATTAAATTCATTTTGTTGTGACCTGATTAATCCAAGAATCAGTCAAAAGATCAATAATCATGGGAACCAACGATATTTTCATTTCTGTCAGCGGTTTTGGAGGTAATTCAAAGGTTACTACTCTTATTCCGTTGTCTGCAGCCCACGTGCCAAACGAACCGGGTGTAGGATATCCAACATCAGGCAGATGATCAATCTTGGCCTGTTTTGCCAGCCATTTCCCTAAAACAGTATTCCCAGGATCATCCACACAGGCTAACGCTCCATGAAACGCGATGACATAACTTGGTTTGATTTTTTGAATCAATTTTATCAATGCCTGTGTTTCAAGTTCGGAAGCAGGTTCAGCACCTGTACTGAGCTCAATATCCTGTGGTTCACCCAATATATTCCGATGATAAACCGGCTCTGCAGACCAGTTTGCGGCCGGAAAATTTCGGTTTAAATCAACCCCACTGGCGTTAGCTCGAGTTCCACGCTGCATCCCATCAGGATTGGCACAAAGGATTGCAGCATTTTTCAATTCAGTGCAGGTAACTGATCGCAATGCTTCAGAAAGTAGGACAGTTGTCTCCGGTTCATCGCCATGGATTCCTGACATCAATAAAATGTTTACTTCAGATTGTAATGGTAGGATCACATTTAAAGGAGAACCAAACTGGGTTGTACCATACTTATGTAACTGGTGATTGAGTTTTCCGCGTTCTGTTCTTGCTACTGTCATTCTTATTCCTGATGTTAATAATTTACTGAAGGGCAGGATAATTAAAGGTAACCAGTATCCTCATATCTTATCAAGCCTTTGGATTGATTAAGTTCAGAAATCTTGTTATCATAATTATTGGATTTGTAGGAAAAATTCCTACAGGCCTAAGCGGGATAGCCCTACATAATAGTCAGTAATTGTCTGATTTCAGCGTTAATCACTGCTATGTACTTTCTACTCGAAGATTAATTAAGGTGACTAATATTTCATTACCTGAAACGAATCACATAATGCAATTAAGCGCAGTATCTTAATTTCGCCCAGATTTTATTAGACCCTTGGTTTCCCGGTGAGAGCAGATAGCAATGAACTGCCCAAATCATATACCGGGATGTATGGAATGATTTTGACCTATACACGATACCTCTCCCCTAGAGCCCCTATCTCTCCATTTTAGGGGCTCACTTTTGAGCTTACCTTCGCGCCGAAGTCGGATAAAATATTGTCTTAGTCGGCAATTATATCTAAAGGCGCGATCATCGAATCTGGTGCAGCGATGGTAGTGAAATCACCTTCAAGATATTGGATAACATTTCGCATCAAGTTCTCCCGGTCTATTTGGGTAATTATTGATTCAAATGGAAACCCGCAAATCACAAGATCGTAGGTTCCTTTATAACCAGTGGCAGCGCCATAATGGTTTTCATCATATCTCAATAAAGTTGTTGATTGATCAGCTACGGGCAGCAGTGCATCGGGCGACTCGACTGTATATATATCCCGATTGTAAATCGTGTTAAATGTTATTTCCAATAAAGTTGGTGCGAAAAGGGTGTCACAGGAAAAAACCAGCCCGGTTTTTACTGCCTGATCCCTGAGTAGATCAAATTTTAATGTGTCTCTAGCGAAAGTAGTGTTATTAGTATTTGACTTATTCTGCAAAAGATCGGTGCCAACATAAGCTCCGGAAATAAAAAGTTGCCCTCCCTGATCAAGAAATTCAATTATATGTATTTGCATATTATTGGGAAATGTTTTGAACTGTTGACCGAATTTTTCATTGGAATAGGCTTTCGGCCAGGGAGTTTCACGTTCTTCGCCGAGGATATAATCTACAATTGAATATGATGACATCTGGATCAGACTGTCAGTGATCGATTCGTCACTTACCGAAACAAAGGATTTTCCGACGGATTTGATAGCCTTACCATGGACATAGGCAAAGTCATGGGTATTCCCGGGAATAATACGAGTTTCATAATCTGACCAACTGGCGCCATATCCCGGGTGGGTATTAGATATAAATGGTGAATTGGGGTTAAAATCATACTGAGCGCCAGTATAACTGATATCGATACAGTCAGGTACACCTTGGTCAAGGTAATTGGCAAAACCGCTGTTTGCAACGATTCTGGCAGGTGAAATGCGATCAAACCCATTGATGATTAACAGCGGAGGATCGGTACTGGTAGTTTGTCGACAGGTTGATAATATTTCCGAAGGGAAACTTTCACCACCGGAATTTAAAGCAGCGATTTTGAAACTATAGATAGTGTCTTTCTGGTAATTCTCCAATTTGAAACCCGGTTGGTCCGTGTATATACCATTATCAAACCCCGAACTGCCGATCCGGGTATAAATATTATACCCGGTTGGAGTTGCTGTTGGTTCCAGCGGATCAATCCCTGGTTTCCAGGCCAGTATAATGGAATTATCTTGATCAAAGGTTGCACTGAAATGGGTGATCGGCAAAGGCTGAACCACAAATTCACGATCATATTGCGTTGCAATAAATTTCAGAACGGCCTTATAAATTGATCGACCGGTATCAAATTTGAATCGGGGATCGTTGCCAAATTGCATATCCATAAAATTTTGATGTGATAATAATTCGATTATTACAGCTGGAACATTGGGGCGGTATGTTTCGCTGTAACCGGCATTGAGCAATGCCCGGCGCGACCAGTCCGGATCATATTTATAGCGGATATCATTTACCAATTGGGTTTGCACTATATCCGCAAAGTCACGGTTTGCCAATCGGGATACACCATCGGGGAAAACCAAATTAGAATCGCTGTCTTCATAACTGTAAATAACCAATGTGCCAACCGTGGAATCTGCTTCTTTGATGCCCGCGTCGGTATGAAAAGCCAATGATACGTCGATCGGTATTTTTAATCCCGTTGCTGAACGATCACGATTTGGACCATATGGTGCACCACGTAAATAATTAACCCATTCACCCCGAGATTGATAATCATCCGTGTAATCGAGGGTATCGGCTTGCTGATTATAAACCAACGTGTCATGAATTCCGGCATATTGCAAGTAATAGCGGGCTGCTTCAAGGTAGCGAGGACGACGGCTGATCTGACCGTTGCGAGCAATATTTCCCATGCCACCCCCGAATTTAACGGCATCGGCTGAAATGGTTTTTTGTGGATCCTTGCTTAGATTCGATAAAACTACCTTTCCTGAGTCCGGATTGAATCCCTGCGAGAATTTAAATCTGCCAAGATAGAACCAGGTGTTACCGCCGATTTGTTGATTAATAATAAACCGGGTTTTACCTCCCTGATGATATACGGTGTATTCGGCATCAGAAGCGGATGAATCGGACGAATGGTAAGTAATTTGAACCGAATAATATCCGGTTTCAGGAATATTGGGAATCCATTCGGCGTAAGCCAATCCAATAGTATCGCTTTGTATGACTCGGTGAGTGCCAAGTTTAAATGGAGTTATTCCGCTGGTGTAGGGGGGAGAACCCACTGCAAAGCCGGTATCCGTTCCGGTACTCCACTGATAATTCCCATTTGAGGATTCTCTGAATATCCCGGGATTTTGATCAGAATCGTTATCGATCACTACTTCATTAACCTGTAGATCACGCTCACGGGGAGTATATACATTAGCACCGGCATTTTCCAGCATGGGAATCAGATAATTTAAGGTATACCCCATGGGCAGAATATCCTCTACGGTCTGAAACAGGCGTGGTCGCTGCCAGGACCACTGCTGGCGATTATTGTCGTAATACCAACCATGACTGTGCCATAGGGCAATATTGTGATTGATCAGCCCATTAGTAATAATATTACTCTGGTCAGGGCGCGTAATTACTGCTACTGGTGGCTGTAAAATCGCAGGTTTACGACTGTAATCAACTTTATCTGTAACACGATAGATATTGGGTATCAATTCTTCAATTGGTACACCGAGAGATTTTATAACAAGTCGATATTTTTTATATCGCCAGCCAAATGCATGTCGAAAAGTGTTATAAATGATGGCAGTATTTTCACTGCGAAATGGAACATTAGAGAAGTGTTTACTAAGTGAAATGTGTATTTCTTTATTAACCTTATCTATAATAATATCTTCAATTCGGGTTTTATCATCAACTTGAAATTGAAGTTTGTCTTGCATTCCATTATATAATATTTTCTCAGTTATTTTATGGACATGACGAACAGCGCGACTCAAATTTTTGTAGTCATATTCTTGTTTAATTAAAATATGTGATGTACAGCTAAGAAAAGTAGCTGCGATTATTGTTGTCGTGATAATTTTAATAATGTTCACAATATTCTGGTTTCTCGGTGAAAATTGATGTGGAAATTACAAACTTTAGTTTTCCAATTCAGAGAATAGATTTTTATATGTACCCAGGTAATTGTTAAAGATAGTATCGTACAAACGACTAATCCGATTGAGTATTCCGGCAGTTTAGCTTTCGGAGGTACTCTCCACAACATTGATTTGGTCGGAACCTGAATAGCAATGAGGATATTCTTTGATATCCCGAAGCAATGATAAAATATTTTGGTGCTGGTTTTATGGTATATTAAATATATTTTTGAATGTGATATCTCAATCAGTAATTACTCAAATCGCAGGCAGGCTACTACTAATTGCTATTTTAATAATTTGTCTCGTAAACTGTGCAAATTGCCAAACCGATACTACATCAGTTGATGATAAAACTATCTATGTAACCCTACCAGGTAGATTTGATAAACACTGGACACTTGGTAAAAGGGAAACGGGAATCAGTTTTGTAAGTGGACCATACAAAACCTATGAAATCTGGTATCTGGAATTAAAACCACGGCGCGAGCTTATATTGTGGGAAGAAAATGAAATCCGGCTATATAAAAATTTAGCGAAGCAATCATTAAAACCAGATTTTTTGGTATTTGAGTTTACTCAATACCCACTCAGTTGGCTGGTAGCGGAGACCCATAATTATCATCCTGATATCTGGCGAATATTCGATTTAACTGATCAATTTAATTTTTTAGCCAGTCTTGGGGGTGGCTACCAGGAGCCATGGTCATGGAGCATTTTTCTTGGCAAGCTTAGTACATTCTGGGAAATGGATGATGATTATAATTTATTGCCAGCGGCTTCCGGCGCTGCAGGTTTTGTTGTTACCGCCGGAACGAAGCAGATCTATGATAATTATTTAGTGGATGCTAACTGGTGTAGAGTTGAATTGAAACTTAAAGGTGAGGGAAAATCAAAAAATAAAAAGCGGGTGTGGGATATAAAAGCCGGATTCCGCTGGCCAGGGATTTCCGAGTTACCAAATACAATAACAATGATTTATTCCCGCCAGCGGACTGATAAGAAGCAAAAATATTTTAATTTATACAATAACAGCAGTTTGTTATGTGAAATTCAAATTCCGTACTCGAGTGCGGCGGTTGAGCCCACTTTGGTCAGGATTAATTATGGAAAAGTAGTTCCAGTATCAGGTATTCTGGCTGGAATAAACATTGGGATAGGCTATGAGTTTCGTCAGGAATATGATTTTTCTTACAAGGCTTTCAAAGGGGCAGCGACTTACATCCCATTTTTTTATATCCAGCCTAAAATAATCTTATAAAAAAAGGGGCGAACTTTTAAATCGCCCCCGGAATTTGTAAAGGAATCTTTATTTAACAATTTCCAAAACTTCGACTTCAAAAATTAAAGCGGAATTTGGTTCGATATTTCGTGAACCACGGTCTCCGTAGCCCAGGCTGGGATGAATATATAATTCCCATTTTGAACCAACCGGCATCATTTGCAGAGCTTCCGACCAGCCTTTAATTACCTGAGTCGGTGAAAATGTAGCTGGTTCCCCTCTGGAATAAGAACTGTCAAATTCTTTGCCATCCAGCAGGGTACCACGATAATGAACTTTGACCTTATCGTCTGGTCCGGTCGTTGGTCCACTTCCTTCGGTAATAATTTTATATTGCAAACCGCTGGGTAAAACTACGACGCCAGCCTTTTTTTCATTTGTTGACAGAAAGTCTTCTGCGAGAGACAGATTATTTTCAGCTATTCCTTTACGTTTTTCGGCCTGGATACCCCGCAATTCCTGTTGATAAGTATTGAGGATGTTTTGCCGTTCCGCTTCGGAAATCAGACCATCTTCCTTGTTGTAACCGGACACAAATCCCTGATGCAGGAGATTGGGATCGATTTCAATGAACTGTGTTTGCATTCCATTTCCAATATCCATTCCAATACTGTAGCTGATCGAATCCTGTCGATTCTTCAATTTAATTTCGCCGGTTTCCTGATTACTGCCGGAGCAGGCAAAGAATATTAGGCCGATTCCAATTAATAATAAATTTCTCATTAATATTTCCTTTTTGAGTTTTACGTGAATCCAATGAATTACACCTGTATTTGACAATTTTATAAATGCAACCAGGTGCTAATCAAACAAATTGAAATAAATCTGTCAAAATTACGGTGGAAATTTGTGGTTAAATTGTTATTGAATCAAACCATTATGAAACGCTTTGGTCAAAATATTTTATCAGCAGGCAGTAAGGATAAAATTGTATCTGATTATCTTTTACCTACATCAACAGTAATGTAATTTTGGAAACCTTATAATATAATAATAGGATATGCTGAACATGATCGATCTAATAAAGGAACTGGTTGAGATTCATTCTCCTAGTGGTTACACTAAAAATATTATCAAATTTGTTGAAAATAAACTCACTGGTTTGGATTATATTGTGATCAGAACAAAAAAAGGGGCCTTATTTGTAGGATCTGTTCCCACTCCTAAATTGGTAATATCAGCTCATGTTGATACTTTGGGAGGTATGGTCAAATATATTAATACTGATGGTACGCTGGAGATAACACAGATCGGTGGTTGGCCACCTAATAGCTTTGAAGGAGAGTATGTTACTGTTCTTACAGCCGCTGGTAAATCCTTCCGTGGTACTTTTCTGCTTAACAATCCTGCTGCACACGTAAACCGGGAAGTATCTAAAACTGAAAGAAAAATGGAGAAAATGCACATTCGCCTCGATGCTGTTAGTTTTAAACGGGAAGAAACCGAGAAGCTTGGTGTGACTACCGGAGATTATGTATTTTTCGATCCACGCTTCGAATTGACGGAAACAGGGTATGTTAAATCAAGGTTTATGGATGACAAAGCCTGCGCTGGTATTAATCTCGATTTATTAATTAACCATGCTGATTTCCTCAAAGCTCATTCAGTAGGTTTCTTCTTTTCTAACTATGAAGAAGTGGGGCACGGTGGTTCTGCCGGATTACCATCGTCAATCGAAAAATTGTTGGTAACTGACATGGGAGTAATCGGAGAGCGTGTTGAGGGTAGAGAAACGGCCGTCTCAATCTGTGCAAAAGATAGTGGTGGTCCTTATGATTTTGAATTCCGGCAGCAACTGGCAGCGCTTGCTAAATCGAATTCTATCTCATATCGGGTTGATATATTTCCATATTATCGTAGTGATGGTGGTGCAGCTCTTGCTGCTGGAATGGATGTTAAGGTCGGGCTTATTGGCCCCGGCGTCAGCAGTTCCCATGGTGTGGAACGCACTCATCTCGATGGAATCCAGGCAACTAAGGACTTAATACTGGCCCTTATTAAAGAATATTAGCAGATTTTATTCCAGGAATAATAATATGCAAAAATTTTGATCAGCCTTCATGTTCAGAGTGGTAGACAATAAAGCAATGGTTTAATTCAGTAAGACATTTCTCGGAAAAAAGAGCGCGGCTTGTTTTATAGTTTATACCTTTTGCAATGGGCAGGTAGTTACTTCAATTTTTATTTCTTAATATATTCCCTCCAAAATAATAAAGTGATTTATTTATTCTTTTAAATTATTTAAAATTCTGCAGGGGTAAAAAATCACCTGCTATTTATCTGTGGAATAATTAAGATTATTTAGGCCGAGATCGAATATAGAAT
>JABMPO010000205.1 GCA_013203015.1 Fidelibacterota bacterium | reverse complement strand
TGCCATTATCCTGGTGGAATGGTTCGCTGGTGGTGATCACTATCGGAATTTTAAAGATTATATTTCAAAAGGGGGGCTTCCGAATCTGGTCGATCTCAAAAAGTTTAATTGTGTCAAGGCTACCCGGTTGTTGCAGGGTGGTGTAATTTTTAGTGTTTATCAGAAGCGTTGAAACCATCTTTGGCTAACATTCACTCACCAATATTCTGCTCATGAAAAAAATTGTCTTACTAATTCTCACACTTATCCTCACCCTGGCTGCCGAGGAACCAGCTTTCCGCTTCGCCTGGTTGTCCGATACACATATTGGATCCTCCGGAGCCGCTGCTGACCTGCGCCAGGCGGTAGCTGATGTAAACACAAAGAAAGTCGATTTCACCATTATTTCCGGCGATATTACCGAATTGGATATCGGCAGCTATCTGGATACTGCCAAGCAGATTCTTGACCAACTTGAGCATCCCTATTACATAATCCCTGGCAACCACGACACCAAGTGGTCAGCCAGTGGTGGACAGAAATTCGCAACGTTGTGGGGCGACGATAAATTTCAATACGAAATCGGTGACTTTCGTTTTATCGGCATTCATCAAGGGCCCCTATTACGGATGGGCGATGGTTTCATCGTACCGGAAGATCTGACCTGGCTAGATTCCCTGCTGGTTAATTTACCAGATCCCAATCAGAAATTGATTTTCATAACCCATTACGGCCTGAACAATTCGGTCAGTAATTGGTACAAATACCTGGATACAATCAAACGCCACAACGCCCAGATGATTCTCCACGGACACGGTCACTCGAATAAGGTGCACGATTACGAGGGGGTAGCGGGCATCATGGGACGATCAACTTTAACCCGCGGCGAAAATCCCGGTGGTTATAATATCGTTTCGGTCTGGCCCGATAGCGCCCGATTCAGCGAACAAATATCCAGTGATGATTCGCTCCCGGCCTGGCATGTCCAGCATTTTGAAAATTATACTTATCCCGACACAACCGAATTTGAGCGACCAGATTTCTCGGGAAATGATGATTACCCGAATGTGCAGGTTCAATGGGAATTCGATACTGGCTTCGCCATCGCTTCTGCACCGGCCCTGACAGGTCAAATCACGATTATCACCGACGGCAACGGATCAGTCACAGCCCTCGACGTTGAGACTGGAGCATTACAATGGAAGGAATCACTGGCGGGACCAATTTACTCCACTCCCGCAGTTACGCCCGAATACGTCGTGGTCAGCTCCACCGACTCCACCATTTATTGCCTGTCAGTGAAAAACGGTCAATCACTCTGGCAGGTTAAAACCAAAGCCCCGCTGGTTGCCTCTCCGGTTATTGAAAACGGAATTGTATACTGTGGAAGCAGTGATGGAATTTTCCGGGCCCTGAATCTGGAAAACGGACAATCAATCTGGGAGTATTCTGGTGTAGAAGGCTTTGTGGAAACCATTCCATTGGTCCACAAAAAAAAGATCATTTTTGGCGCCTGGGACGGCAACCTCTATGCTCTTTCAGCTAAGACAGGTCAACTAAAATGGATCTGGAATGACGGACGCAAAGGTGTTTTATATTCACCAGCTGCTTGCCAACCGGTGGCATCCGGAAATAAAATTTTCATCGTGGCCCCGGATCGGGTCATGTCCTGCATCAATGCCCGTAATGGAAAAACTATCTGGCGGGAAGACCGCTATCCCGTTCGGGAAAGCATTGGAATTTCAGAGGATTTTAAAACCATCTTTGCCAAGACAATGTGGGACACGGTGGTGGCCTACTCAGCCCATCCTCGGAAAAGCACACTTAAATGGGCTGTTCATGCCGGATACGGTTATGATATTGATCCTTCCACCCCGGTGGAAAAGGGAGGCACCCTGTTTTTCGGCACTAAGGACGGTTATGTATATGCCTTAAGCGCTGCCAGCGGTGATCTGCTTTGGCGCTATCGTATTGGCGTTGGATTGGTAAATAATGTGACACCTCTATCAGCTACAGCGGTGATTGCCACTGCCATGGATGGGAAGGTTATCCGGCTTGAATCACAATCCGTGCCTATTCAAGATGTAAAGTTACCTGGCAACCAATCTTCAACAGATGATTTCAATGACAATACCGATTGAAAATCGGTTGTATCGGGAAATTCAGGCTGGAATTACAGATCGAATAGCTCAAGTAATAATCGCATTGGATGCGGTTCAAACTAATCCTGAAATTGCAGCAACTCATCTACTGAGTACATCAATCAGGCGACTGATTGTTACCCGTAAATTTGTTAAACAACTTACTGGCAACAATATTACCTCCTCTCAAACCCACAAACATATTCGGCATATCCGAATAAAACTATCAATTGTGCGCGATCTACAGATAATGAAAAAAAAGGTGTTGGAAAACTTTTCGCACACTAAATCCACCAGACTTTTCCTGGATTATCTTAAAAAGTTGGAAGATTCAAGTCTAATCAAATTAATGGCAGCGATAAATGTAATTGGCTTCAGAATGTTGGAAGAATCCAGATTTGAATCTGAGCCTGATTC
>JABMPO010000019.1 GCA_013203015.1 Fidelibacterota bacterium | reverse complement strand
TGTGGAAGTCCCGCACCGCCGCCCTTGATTTGACCAATCCGGAGGTTGAGGACTGGCTGCGGACGGTTTTTCGACAATTGGTGGATTGGGGCTTCGATTATTTCAAAATTGATTTCATTTTCGCCGGTATTCGTCACGGGCGGCGGACACGCCCGGAATACTCGCCGGTGGAAGCTTATCGCCACGGATTACAAATCATCCGGGAAACAATCGGTGACCGCTTTTTGTTGGGCTGCGGTGCGCCAATCGGTCCTTCTGTCGGTTTGGTTGATGCGCTGCGGGTTTCCGAAGATGTTCTGGAGAAATGGCACAATCCGCTCTGGGAATGGCTGGGGCGTGGTTGCGGAGTACCTTCAGCGTCAGGTAGTCTCCGGAATAATATCCAGCGCCATTATTTCCATAAAAAACTGTGGTTGAACGATCCCGATTGCCTGCTGGTCCGGGACCGCAACAGCAAGCTGAAACCGGCGGAAGTCCGAACCTTAGTTACCCTGCTGGGCTTGACCGGCGGGATGCTGTTTTTGAGCGATGACCTGACGCGATTGGAGCCGGAACGGCTGGAATGGGCAAAAGCCGTGCTGCCACCAACTGATCTGACCGGCGCACCGCAGGGACAATTCCAAAATGAGTATCCGGAGCTATTCCGGGTTAAGGGTCGGTCAGCACAGATTCTGGCAATTACCAATTGGCATAAGCGCTCTAGAATTTTCGATCTAGCCGAATATGTTAAGCCAGGCCATTTCATATTTGATTTCTGGGGTGAACGGTTTTGGAAACCAGCATCGGCAAAACTGCTGCCCCATGCAACGCTGGCTTGCCAGGTCACAGCGTTTAGCGGAACGCCCCAGGTGGTGGGAACGACCTTGCACCTCACAGCTCTGGCGGATGAGCGCCTCAGCCAGAAATTTGACGGGGATAAAAACCTGCTTTTTATCAAGAATGAAAAACTGGCTCGCGCCACCGGTAAAATCTGGATTTCTGTCCCGACCGGTTATGTTTACTTCGGCGCCGAGCTGGATGGACAAATTCAGACAATTGAATCCTGGGAGCAGGGAATTGTGATTGCGATTGATCAATCTGCCCCCTGGCAATTAACGGTAAAATTTATTGAATCGCCGGGCTGATCCTGATGCAGAAGTGGGAAATTGCCTTAATCAACTGAGCTGTTGAGGTAAGAATGGAAATTGTCATCGGACTCATTCTTCTAATTTGCGTTTACGTTCTGGCGATTTTGTATTTGCGCCGTCTGGATTCGGAAATCCATTGGGACTGGAAAACAATCGACACGGATGACCTCCATTTTCCGGATAATTTTTTATGGGGCACGGCTATGGCAGCTTATCAGGTTGAGGGAGGCTGCACTAATAATAACTGGAACGAATGGGAACGGGCTACCGATTCTGACGGCCGGCCTCGCATTAGAAATGGGGCGGTGGTCGGCGCTGCCTGCGATCACTGGAACCGCTATGAAGATGATATCCGGTTGATCAAAGATTTAGGGCTGAAAGCCTATCGTTTTTCCTTGGAATGGAGTAAGATCGAACCGGCGGAAGGTCAATTCGATCAGGCGGTGTTAAAACATTATTCGAATGTGATCGACGCCATTCTAAAAGCCGGTATCGAGCCGATGATTACCCTTTATCATTTCACGCATCCGATCTGGTTCCGCCAACTCGGCGCGTTTGAAAAAATAGAAAATATCGATCATTTTCAGCGTTTCTGCGAGCGGGTGTTCAATGAATACAGTGACCGGGTACCGAAATGGTGCACGATCAATGAAATTGAAGTGGAAGCTACCCAGAGTTATTTCACAGGAGATTGGCCACCGGGGGAACAGGATGGGCAGATCATGGGTAAGGTTATGCGACATCTGCTGGAAGCCCATGTGCGGGTCTACCGGGCTTTGAAGTCCCTGCCCAATGGCGAAAAGGTGCAAATTGGTCTTGTAAAAAATATATTTCAGTTTGATCCCTGGCGCCCCTGGCACCTGATTGACCAGATCTGTTGCCGATTGCTGAACCGGGTTTTCAACGGTGGGATTATCGAATTTTTCAAGACCGGTAGATTCCGTTTGTTTATCCCGGGGCTGGTTAATGTGACCCATGTTAACCGGTTTGCCATTAGTGCCAACGATTTTATCGGGTTGAATTATTATTCCCATCTGGTAGTGAAATTCAAATGGGATCCGCAGGATTTCTTTCAGTTCCGATTGCGTCCCCGGGAAACACCCACCGATATGGATTACACAATCTATCCCGAGGGATTTTACCGGGCGCTGAAGCAGATCGGAAAACTGGGTCTGCCGATCTATGTTACCGAAAATGGTATTGCCGATCACCGGGATGACCGCCGGGAACATTATATTCGTCGTTATCTCTACGCCCTGTCCAAGGCTATTGTCACTGGCAGCGATGTGCGCGGTTATTTTTACTGGAGCCTGTTGGATAATTTCGAATGGTCGGAGGGCTATTCCATGAAATTCGGATTATACAAAGTCGATTTTGAATCTCAGAAACGAGTACTTCGTGACGGGGCAGTGGCTTATCGGGAGATCATTACCAGGCATGGCTGATCAGATTGCGGCTTTTCTTTTAGCAGCCGGTAAAGGTACCCGTATGGGTGAAGGGACGCCTAAACCACTAATTAAGTTGCGGGGAAAATCAATTATTCTGCATCTGATCGAGGCTGTTGAGCAGGCTGGAATCCGGGATATCTATTTGATAGTTGGCCACCGGGCTGACGAGGTGCAAGCCGCTCTGGGTAACAGAGTAAAATATATCCGGCAGGAAGATCAGCTTGGGACAGCCCAGGCCGTGGAAACGGCTGGGGATATAATTCAAAGTTATGAGCAGGCACTGGTTTTTGTCGGTGACAGCCCCTTACTGAGATCAGAAACGATTCGGCGGTTGATTGAAGTTCACCAAGAATTGGGGGCGGCCGATTCTTTTCTTACGGCTGATTTTCCGATTAAGCTGCCCTATGCTCGGGTGATTCGTGATGATTGCCGACGGTTGGCTAAATGTGTTGAGCAACGGGATGCCACTCCCGCTGAGTTGGGAGTTACTGAATTGATGACATCTCACTTTCTGTTCGATAGTGTTTTTCTATCAGCTAATTTGGGGAAAATCAAACCCCACCCCATAACTGGCGAACGCTATCTAACCAATTTGATCAACATTGGTTTGCAAGCAGGTGAAACAGTGTTTGCTGAAGAAGTGGCTGATTACTGCCAGCTGGTGGGACTGAATACAACGGCCGATCTGGCCTGGGCTGAAACTATCTTGCAGGCGACTAATGGCTGAATACGATACCCTTGTTTTAGAAACGCAGACGGAGCACCGGACTATTTTTGATTCGGCCCCGGAAGTGATTACCATCGCACCCGGGCGGATAAATATTATCGGAGAACACACTGATTATAATGGTGGGTTGGCTCTGCCGGCAGCTATAAATCGCTGGATCTGCGTGGCTGTCAGTCGCCGCAATGATACTATGATCGAGGCTGTGAGCCTGGATTTTGAAGAGGAATATACTCTGGGTCCGAATGATCCGCTGGACCGGGCACCCGGCTGGATGCGCTATGTTGGTGGGGCTGTCAAGGTTTTTACGGAACGATCCGGAAATGACAGTGGCTGGAATATAGTGATTCATGGTAATCTGCCAATCGGAGCCGGACTATCATCTTCGGCTGCCCTTGAGATGGCGATCCTGAACGCCCTGCGGGAGGCTACTAGATCCAGTATTGATGACCTGGAGTTGATCAAACTGGGCAGGCAGGTGGAACACCAGTACCTGGGATTAAGTAGTGGACTCTTGGACCAGTATGCCATTCAGTTTTCCCGCTCGGATCGTTTACTGCTTATTGATTTTTATGATCTGACACATAGTTATACTCCTGTTGGTATGAAAAATTTCTGTTGGGCTATAGTTGATTCCGGTGTTCGTCGCGAGTTGACTGACAGTCGGTATGAGCAACGTGTTCAGGAATGCCGGGTCGGTCTGACCGTCCTGCAGTCTGTTGGCGCACCGGTTGAAACAATTCGTGACATCACTGCGGAACAGCTTGAGAAATATAAATCTGCCTCAACAAGGCTGCAGATGAACCGACTTTGGCATGTTGTGAGTGAAAACAACCGGGTGGTGGAAGCAGTAAGAGCTCTGAAAATCTGTGATTTCAATTACCTGGGAGCACTGCTGAAAGCTTCGCACACCAGTCTGCGGGATGATTACGAAGTGAGCTGTCCCGTGCTGGATATACTGGTGGAAGCTGCGGCCGGTCCTGGCTGCCCCGGCGCCCGGATGATGGGAGGCGGATTTGGAGGCTGTATCATCGCCCTGGTTGCAGAAAAAAACTGGGATATTTTTAAGCGGCGGGTGGAGGTAACATATCGGAACGAATTTCTTCGAAAGCCAAAAATTTATAAATTTGATTTGGTGGATGGTGCATCCATAATCGATTTACAAAAGTAGCTAAATAAGTTATTTGATTAATTAAACAGATTTCTTGTCCTCGTTACACCGCTCTTGCTGTGTAACGCCTGCGGTTGCAACGCGGGAGCGATGGAACCAGTGAGTGCGGGATTATTGTTACCAGAATGAGGCGGTTGGCTCCAACAATGGCTCCCTAATACTTCAGTCCCAAC
>JABMPO010000204.1 GCA_013203015.1 Fidelibacterota bacterium | reverse complement strand
TACGCGCTCTCAAAAAGCTACGCCGCGTTTATCCGACACTACCCTGGGATACCATCGCGCAGATGTCCCGATATATCGGGACGAAGGTGGATAAAAAATAACAATGGTTGATTTGAGCCGGTTTGTTTAAATCACACCGATTTATATGCCCCAGATTTTAAAGCCCGTTTCATTATTAAGTGCCACAGCATTACGTCTTATTGTCAACAGTTATCATCAAATTCTTTAATAATAATTTTTTAGAGATCGTCCTAAAGTGCAAAATTTACTGATAGATAAGATGAAATTATCCAATATTCTCTAGTATCAATATTTAGCAAGAACTTTGACAGAGATCAAATCTTGTAAGATCTGCTGTATCTGATGGTAGTGAATAAATTGTTTGGCATGTGAATTGCAATGTATATTGTGTATAATTATGATCATCACAACAATTAGATTTAATAAAGTGTTTCAAGAATGAGAATAGTAATTATCATAATATCTGCCATCGCTCTTTTAGCAGGAGCGCTATTTATTTTTTTTCCGGGTATTTTGCTTAAACTGGGTAAAAATGCCAATACTGTCTTATTCAGTGATAACTATTTTCTAAAAAATTCGGTTTCCACCGGAACCGTCTTGATTGTCGCCGGAATCTACCTATTGCTTACTTATGCAGTTAATTAACCACCTTTCAATGGATGATTAAACTGTGACTTTGATCACGAATTATCATGTAAATACTTGTAAAATACGATGATGATTCATAAACCATTACATCATTCTCAAAGCGGTTTTACTTTAATAGAACTAGTGATGGTTATAATCATCTTATCAATTCTCTCTGCTATTGCTGTACCGAAAGTCACTAATATAATTGAGGTATCCAGAGATAAAGCAACCCGTGGTGAGATGACGGAATTAAAAAAAGCAATCATGGGGGACCCTTCCGCAGTTGCCGGTGGCACTTTAGTTGATAAAGGTTTTAACGGCGATATTGGTAAACTACCAGATCCATTTTCAGAATTAATAACACAGGGCTCTCTCCCCAATTGGAACCGCTATACTCAAAC
The DNA here is from genome assembly GCA_013203015.1 of Fidelibacterota bacterium. Lineage (GTDB taxonomy): Bacteria > Fidelibacterota > Marinisomatia > Marinisomatales > TCS56 > JABMPO01. The sequence continues at coordinate 6,391 of JABMPO010000204.1, read as the reverse complement.
CGGCTGGAACGGACCATATATTTCCGAAGATGGCTCCGATAACTGGAAAAAAGATGCCTGGGATAACGAATATATTATTAATAGTTACACTGCCGGAGACACCAGTTTGGTCAGTAACGGTCCGGATGGTGCTTTTGGCGGAGGTGATGACCTAATCGTTCACTTAAAGTGATAAAAATGAAAAAATACAGAAATAAAAAAACTAATGGATTTACCCTTTTTCAATTAGTTGCATTAATTGTGGTATTAGGTTTGATCGCCACAACCGCTGTACAACTGGTAGTTATATTGACTCCCTCTACCTGGGAAAATGAGGTTCGAAAAGAGTTAGAATTACTAAAATGCAGCGTCATTGGATGTACCGAGGGCGATTGTGGTTTTATTGGAGATGCCGGTGCGATACCAACCCTTTTGGAACATTTATTGTCAGACCCGGGAATCTACTGCAACTGGCAGGGTCCATATTTAGATGTCGGATATGTTGATGATCCATTAGATTATTTAGTCGATCCCTGGGGTAATCCTTATATCTGGGATCCGGAAAATCTTTCGATCACATCAACAGCTGGAGGTAATACTGATCCTATTACTATTTCCTTGGCTGGTTCGGTGGCAGAATTATTGGGCAATTCCGTACAATATCAATTTACTGATGAAAATGGGGTGTTTTTAACTCCTCTTGAGATTGAAGTTTATGTGAATTTTGGCTGTGGTGATATATTATTAGATTATGATGAAACGGTTGGGTTTTATGGGGATGGATTCCCAGAATGTGGCCTGGAGGTATCAGTGATTAATCTGGTCAGCGAAGATACATTATATCCACCCGAATGCCCTAACCCGCCCTGCGATCCAGCACCTATCACTTGTCAATGGGGAGGTATTGAATATGATGGATCGGTGGCATTAAGCGGTACGCTGAATGATATTGTAAGTTTGGATATCAAAGTTACCGGAGAATGCACTTTTACTATTACTAGTATTTCTGTTGAATGGAGAGGTTCATCCTGGTGTGGTACGGTTCCTTATCTGGAATCCTTTAAAATGAATGACTCATACTGGAATTACCTTACCGACAATAATGGTATACGGGCAACGTCCGGTCAAGAATTAGTGTTAAGCTCTGATATCGAATTAGCACCGGGATCGGGAATTGAGATAACCGAGCTAAAATTTGCTAATCAAAGGTATGGAGATGCCAGCCCAATGATGATGGAAGGCACTCAGTTCATAATACGTTGGTTCTCCGGTCTGGCTCCTACCCAACGTGTTGCCTTCGTTACTCCCGGTACTCCCCCCAGCCTGGCCAATGTCCGGTTAATTTCCGGGACTACGCAAACCTTTGACAATAACTGCAACGTGCAATTTGATATTGGTAATTACGGCGAATGCTGTATTGAAATCGTTGAAATGATTATCGAATGGGATACAACCTGTGTAATTCCTTATATGACTGAAGTAACTATTGCCGATCAAACCTATTGGTATGATAGTCAATGCCGGGCTGCCAGCGGTCAATATCTAGTTCTTGAGGAATCCATAGTGATTTGTGACACTATTGTCACCGTTGGCCTGGAAGGTTTTAATGATAATCGCGGGTCACTCTGGGGCAGTAATTATTTTTATGATAATTGTGCTAATTCAATCAGCGGGTCCATCAACATCAATCCCAATAATAACACCACTAATGAATTCTACCTGATAATGCCCGATGGTTCAGTACTTAACCGTGACAGTTTACACAGTAACATGCCGGATTATTCAGGTGCCGCGGTTTGGGTGCATGTCCGACCTAAAGGTAACGGAAATCAGAATACTTTAAATGTCAATGGTTCAACTTATTTATTGAAAAATAATAAATTTTATGATTTTGGTTCTGCTAATATGACAGTCAACCTGTACAATGATAATCGTGACCAATGGGGATATGCCATGGGACAATGGTATATCGGTATAACAGCCACCGATGCCTGTTTCGATGAAAGTACCGCAGGCTACTGGTTTGGCGGTCATGGCGGCAGCGGTCATGGCGGTTACAACCATGGCGGTGGTCCTGGCAGCGGATTCCAATTCCAGAACCATTTCAGCTGTGAATCCGGTGGCGGACAAAGTAACACTGGTCATGGAGGTGATCATGACGGCGATCAACCCGTTGGTGGTGGATATTCACCATATGATTGTCCCGATGACGATGGCGATGGAAGAATCACAATTTGTCATCATGATTCTGATAATCCTGATATTACCCAAACAATCTGCATTCCAGTCAACTACTGGGATAGGCATAAAGCCCACGGGGATGAATGCGGCGAATGCAGCGATGGAGATGTTTTCGATTGTTCCAACGAACCTGATCGGGTAAGTGGTTCCGGCGCTTGTGTTGATATGCGGGGACAGAATTTCACCGTTACTTTAATTACGGTGGAAGGCAATGAAGTACCATTGACTATTGATACCGGTACCTTGAACGGCCCCGATCTAAAGATGTACGGCACTACTATTACTACTAGCGGTAGCGGTGCTAGCGATGTAAAGTTCTTTATTGAAAATGCTGGCGGCAACAGTCCGGTACAAATTGATCGTATAGGCATCAATTGGGACCAGGAAAACGCTTTTATGTCTGAATTGAAAATAGGCGGACATGAATACTGGGATTATTCCGATGAGGCCGAAGTTCGCCTCAGTAGTGGTGGTATTATTGATCTGGATGCTAGATACTTTCTGGACGCCAATCGTTACATCAAACTAGAACTGAAAAAATTCAAAGATGCTGCAACTGGCAGTGGATCAAATGTCAGCATGAGGGGTGTCAACTTCGATATTCGTTTCTATGGTATCACCCCGGACTGCGAGTATGATGTTGAATTTACTACTCCCGGAGACTCAGATAGTGATCATACTGGTGATGATCATACTGGTGGTGATGGCGGTTGCTGTGATGGCCAGGTATCTCGATTGAGGTTACGATATAATGGCAGTAATAGTGCTACTATAAAAGTCATCCAATCACAAGATCTGGTTACGATTTACGATGGTTTGGTAGCAGCAGGTGATTATTTCTCATTCGATGGGGTGCGAAATGGTAATGCAATGGGTTCGAGAATTAGAGTTTATATTAATGGTAACTTTGATACTGAAATCCATACCAGTTGTTCTCAGCCAATAGGACCAGGAACAGTCTGGGGAAATTTCACCGTTGAATCTGGTGAAAGCCGCAACGGCGGTCCATTATGCCCTGACGATTAATCTGGCAATCAGTCTATCGGAATTAATAAATTCCCAGGTGAGGATCATCGATAATGATTTAAGCCTGGGAATTTTTCAATCGGTAAATATGAGTATTTTATTTGCAATGGAAATTCCAAGATGTTGAAAAACCAGCTAAAACCGACCGGTTTCACCATGATTGAACTGGTGCTGGTTATTATTATTATTGGCATCATTTCGGGAATTGCCACCCGCTCACTGGTGCGTGTTTTCCGCAACGCCAATTATACCAGTACGGTCTCCGAGTTAAATGTTCTGGCCGAGGCGATGGTGGGCAATCCAGCTATAATTCAGAATAATCTGCGAACCAATTATGGTTATGTCGGCGACATCGGTCAGTTTCCACCGACATTGGAAGATTTAATTTCCAATGTATCCGGACTTGATGGCTGGGATGGTCCTTATATCGACCTTGGTTTTAGTGATGACCCTGATTATTACAAACAGGATGCCTGGAACAATCCCTATGTCTATACAGTTCCCGGCGATCTTAATAACCCGCCTATTATTATGACACCAGCTGATGGCGATACTCTTACCCGGGAAATTGCCAAAAGTGTAAACTCGATTCTCAATAACACTATAACTATACAATTATTGAATTCAGATGGTGTTAAAATCGACGGAAATAATGGTATTGTGCAAATATATTATACGGGGAGCTGGCATGATTTCTCATATTCTAATGACAACGGGTTTCAGATATTTACTGTGCCGATCGGCATTTATCAAATCCAGGCCATAGCTGGTAGTGACACAACCTACAAATCGGTGGGTGTAGGTCCTGATAATAGTACAACCGGACAGCCGGCAGAAATGTTAGTTTACGCTAGTTGGGGTGATTTGCAAATCATAGCGGGTAGCGTGGGTATCGAAGGCACTTGCCAGGATCAATTATATTTCGATCTAAAAAATACCGGCAGTGTGACCTATGAAATCAGCCAGGTTGGTTTAGCATGGGGAAGTCAAGACAGTAGTTGCTGGAATTGTGAACACCCTTATTTAAAATCTCTACATGCCAGTGGAAACCAATATTGGCTATGGAACGATGGTCATAGTGCTCTGGTGGATAGTGGCGCAATTATTGCGCTAGACTCAAAATTATATCTTTATTCCGGTGAAAATACCTTGGGGCCATTTACATTTGAAGACGCTTCAGATGGAACAGGCAATTGTATCAACGTTTCTGGTTCTGCTTTTACATTTAAATTCTTTTCGAACCTGGCACCAACCCGCACAATCTCTTTCAACGGCCCTGGGAGCTGTGGAACCCCAAGTTTATCGATTAATGGAACCGTAACCTGGGGGTCCGGATTTATAAACATTCCAGTGAAAAATACCGGTGCTCTGACGGCAACGTTTACAGCTAATGAAATTACTACTGATATTGCATCCTTGGCTTATCTGTCAAAAGTCCAATATGGAGGTTCTGATTTCTGGGCTGCACCAGGTATTGCCGAATGTTCGGGTGTTACCCGCCCCCGCGTTGATGGCGATCTTACCGGTATTGCCAATTTTCAAGCCTGTACCGGGTGGGATTTGGCTACTCTTGTGGGCAATGAGACAACTACCATCAGAATTGAGCTGATGGACGATGCCAGTGGTAGTACCGGCGTAACACTTTCATCTGGAATAATCATCGATTTACAATTCAACTTTGTTTGCCCTTCCGGTCATACCCAATTAATTTCGTTCGCGCTTCCCTGATCATGATAAAGAAAACGATACATAACAACCGCTATGTAATTCCTGGTCATCAATCCGGGATGACCTTAATTGAAATTATTATTGTCATTATTATTATCGGGATCATCGCTGGTATTTCTACCCGATCGGTCCGCAGGATAAATGAGAATGCCAGATTCAATGAAACAATTGCTGAAATGAATGTTTTAGCTGAAGCCATAGTTGGAAATCCAAATGTAATCCAAAATAATATCCGGATTGATTTCGGTTATGTAGGTGATACTGGAGTAATGCCGCCAACCATTGATGATCTATTCTCTAATGTTTCCACTGTCGCGGGCTGGGATGGACCCTATGTAGATCTTGGATACAGCGCTGACCCGGGTTATTTCAAACGCGATGCCTGGGGTAATTCCTATACTTATGTTCTGCCGGGTGACCCGGCTGGTACGCCGCGAATATTAACACCGGCCGATGGTGACACCATTACCCGCGATATCGCTGGCAGCGTAAACGCAGTAATCAACAATAGAGTGCGGATCAGACCTTATGATGTAGATGGAAATATGATCAATGGGTCCAATGGAGTGGTTGATATACACTACTCAGATACCTGGAACAGTCTTCCTTATAACAGCAGTGAGGGCTATTTTGAAAATTCTACGATACCAATTGGTCTGCACCAAGTTCGAGTAATCTCTGCCGCCGATACAGCCTATAAGGCATTTTCAATAGTTCCGGCTACGTCGATGGGATCTCCACAACAAATGACAGTGTATCCCCTGTACGGTGAAGTGACCTATGCCGCAGCCAGCTATACATTAGGTGGTGCCGGCTTGAACGAGCTATCCTTCATTGTAAACAATTCAGGTGGACCAACCTTCAATATCGATCGCGTTAATATTGAACTCACTCCCCTATCCAACGATTGTATGAATTGTGAAGATCCATACTTAAATCAATTTTCCGCTAATATGGTATCTTACTGGTTATGGAATTCAGGTCACAGTGCTCTGGCGGCTAATGGCGCCTGGATCATACTTGATAATGATTTAAAAATATATTCCGGCTTAAAATCATTGGGACCATTCATTTTTGAAGATGCTTCCGACGGAACTGGAAATTCAATTGATTTACAAAGTGTAAAAGTTGATGTACAATTCCACCCAACCTCAGGACCTCGTCAGTCAATTACATTTAACACATCCGGAAGTTGCGTTCCAACCAGTATTTCGCTTAATGGAACTCCCAGCAATGTTGGTACATCGGTTGATTTTAATGTTAGAAATAGCGGCACTTTAGCAGTTCAAATTAACAGTCTCAGCATCGAGACTACCTTTGGTGCTAATACCTATCTAGGAGCCATTGAGATACCTTCAAGTACCAATGTCTGGGATGAAACCACCTGCGGGAGCGGTAATAGACCACAAATTAACGG
>JABMPO010000203.1 GCA_013203015.1 Fidelibacterota bacterium | reverse complement strand
CATCAGACCATTGTTTACCAAGATCTCCGCCGATACAACACTGGGTATTCATACCATCACAGACTGGACTACCATCGGACCTTACGATAACCTTGACGGCAGAGGTCTTGAGATCGTCTATGACCCTGAAAAGGAACTGAACTTTGAAAAAGTCTATCTGGGTAAGGATGATCTACAAATCAGTTGGCAGGAATTGAAAGCACCTACAGGATGGGTAGACTTCCTGGAATTATATGATCCTGAATTGAATACCGTGGCCTATGCCCACACCATCCTGGAGGCCAACCAAAATGGCCGGGTATTATTCCTGCTGGGCAGTGATGACGCTCCAGCCCTGTGGTTGAATGGAACTGAGCTGCACCGGCTACCGGGAGGCCGGGCCGCCGCCAAAAACCAGGACTTTATTGTTGCCGATCTTCAGGCCGGAGCAAATAATGTGCTGGTAAAAGTGGATCAGGGTACAGGTGGCTGGAAGCTGATCCTGGAGGTAGTAGATATTGATCAGATCCTGGTAAGCAAATAGTCGCTTCGGGATTTTGAACTTAAATTCAGAGCCCGTCTGTATCTACAATACCGCGGTCGAAAAAGAGCACTGGATCAATTCTACCATCGACGATTCCCCTGTTTAAATTACATAAATACTATTACATTCATTTACCAATCTAGTTTATGATTTCGACGCTACGGTGGGCATTGGGAAGCTTTAAGCGAAATAAGTTAAAGGTGCATGGAATGGTAAGATACATGATAATTTTACTTTTAATATTATTGCTCTTCGTTTGTGGATGTGAATTATTTGAGGAAGAGGAAGAAACTTATGATTATCCTACTATAACAAAAATTAAAATTATAAAAATCCCTGCTGCTAACGAAGATGGCTATGCTTGGGATGATCTTTCACTGCCGGATATATACTGCCTGGTGACTGACGAACAAAATAATATTTATTATACATCAAGTACATGGCAAGATGTTGGAAATAGCGAATATCCTGTGACTTTAAATCCGGAGAATTTCGAATTGAAAGACAGTGAAAGGGAATTATACATAGAAGTATATGATGAAGATCTAACAAGCGATGACTTGATTGGTGAAGTAGGGCCATTTTCAGCCCAACTGATAATGGATGACAGTTCAAACGTTTATACAATGGAGAACTATACCTGGACTTTGGAGGTATCAGTAACTCTCAAGTGGTAATAACGTAAATTTATTCATTGTACTGACCTGCCCCATTGATTGGCCTACTTTTAGAGTTCGAGTTTGTTTGAAATTGCCACGACCTTGATACTGTGAACTAAAAATTATAGGAAAGTCTAAATCCGACGGTATTATTATTCAGGTCAATAGTTGGTGAATAAGTAAAACCCAATTGTTGACCATATTTATAGCGCACACGATCCCGTTTATTCTCAATAGTTCTTATACCATGGATAAAATCATAGGCAATATCGCCTAATATCAATGCCGCTCCTAATATTATCAGGGCACCGCTCCCACCCTTTTGTTCTCTAAATATTTCTCTAAGCTTATAAGTAGTATCCATCCCGGTTACTTCAAGCGGAATTTTCTCATATTGACGCTCTTTTTCTTTATCACCTGGATTTAGAATCAGCAGATTAAAATCAGAATCAGGAAAATCACCATCGTCAAGACTGGCAGCTCCTACCAAGATGCTGCCTAATCCTGCCGCTGCGGTACCAAGAATAATCAACCCGGTCTTTTTCTCGCCGGCATAGAAATGAATCATTCCGGGAATTGGAATTGCAGCGAGGGCTAACCCAACAGTCAATCGACGATTCATGTCCTGATACTCTTCAAATGTCATTTCCATTGGAACTGGTGTCAGGGGTGCTTCATTTAATATATCACCGCCAGAGAACTGACCGTTCACAGGATTCAATATTAATATCAATAACAGGAAATTGACGAAAAATGTTCTGACTTTTAATTTAATCATTCTATTTCTCCATATTCTTAATAGGTCTTCAAAATTACATAAAATATGATTAATCGGTAATCTCCATTTCATCCAGGAGGTATCCGGCTCCGGCATATTTTTCAACTAGAAACATGACATATCGGATATCTACGGAAATTGTTCTTTGAATCTCTATGTCATATTCCCAGTCACCGGTCATTGCTTCATAGTTACCGTCGAAAGCCAGGCCAATCAATTCACCTCTTGAATTCAGCACTGCACTACCACTGTTTCCGCCCGTGATATCACATTCATGGAGAAAGCAAGCTGGTACATCGTCCAGGTCAGGGTCGACCCAGCGGCCCAGATCATTAGTCTGATGGAGCCGATTTAGTTTCTCCGGAAAATCAAATGGATCTTCCCCGCTGTATTTATCAATCATACCATTAAAGGTTGTAAAAGGAGCGTAGTTTATTGCATCCCGAGGACTGTATCCGTTGACGTAACCATAGGTAAACCGGAGAGTGCTGTTGGCATCAGGATAAATGTTTTCATTCTGCCAATCAATCATAGCTTCAATGTAAAGTTTCAGCAGATCACCGGTTTCACTATCGAATTTTTTATCTGCCAGGCGTTTTGTTTCAAATTCATCATAAATAGCGGCCTGTAGATTGATAAACGGATCATTCAGGTCCATTAATTCCTGAACCGTCTTTCCTTCCAGGCTTTTTGCAAATTTCGGATCATTCATCCTGGTTTCACCGTACAGGTGATCAAGATATTCATCAATCGTACGATCAGGATAATTAATAATCTGATCCAGCGCCCTGATTGTTTGATCCCCGGCCAGATCTTTTGCTTTTAAAAGGGTCAGTTTAAACAAGGAACGGTCAGTTGGTTCGAAATAACTGTAATATGAATACTTAAATCGTTTGTAGGCATCCTTATTATCTGCCTCAGCGTACCCGGTCTGTCTTTCAGCCGGTGATTTTTCCAGTTCTCTGGCGATTTCATAGATCTTTTTAGAAGTTGAAATCAAAACACCGCTGTAGACCCAGCGAAAACGATCGAAAATTGCGTTTTGTTCACTGTTAATTGATTTGTTGTGATACAAATTCTCAATTTCACCCAGGATATGACCATACTTATTCCGGTATTTTCTTTTACTGTTAACAAATTCCATAAACTCCTTTTCTTGGTCGATTTTAGATTCCAAAAAATCAGTTCGATTCATTCCATCGACCAGACCCTGATATTTTTTCATGACATTATTAAGACTGGCCAGTGTGCTTTCAGCTTTTAGTTTTCCATTTGGGGATTCTGCCACTGTAACACTGATTAAGTCTATCATTTCCTTCAATTTTTTAATGGAAGTTGGGTACAAGTAGTGCAGATTGTAATCTACTGAGCTGGATGTCCGGTAACGGTAGGTTTTACCAGGAAATCCCAGAATAAACGTAAAATCACCTTCATTCAAATCACCAGCCGATATTTTTAACCAGCTTTTTGGGTTATAGGGAACATTTTCCGGACTGAAATCAGCGCCGGAACCATCGGGCGCCGAATATACTCGATAAACTGCGAAATCACCCGTCTGCCGGGGCCACATCCAGTTATCGATATCGCCACCATATTTTCCGATTGATGATGGTGGAACCACTACCAAACGTACATCGTCGAAGCGCTGGTAAATATAGAGGAAATAGCTTAATCCGTTGTACATGGCGCGGATCCTGGTGCTATAGTCATCCCGCCCCGCTTCAATTTCCAATTTGATTGCTTCCATCTTAATATCAATTGCTCGATCTCTTTTGACAATATCCTTGATTCCCTTCGCTGCTGCCAGAATTTCGGCGGTTACATCCCTGGTTTCCAGTAATATGTACGCTCGGGCTCCGGGAGCTTCAATTTCTTCGCTCCGGTTCAGGGCAGTAAATCCATCATGGAGGTAATTGTTTTCAGGTGTTGACGCCCGCATCACGGCACTGTAGGCACAATGATGATTTGTAATCAATAGGCCATCAGGTGAGATAAATGAGGAGGAACAGCCACCCAACCAGACAATTGCATCACT
>JABMPO010000202.1 GCA_013203015.1 Fidelibacterota bacterium | reverse complement strand
TTCACGCATCCGGGTTACATATTCCAGTGCTGTTTTACGAATAGCATCAACGCTATGATCACCGGCAAAGCTGATTCCCCGGGAAACGTTGATCACAGCGATTCCATTGCTGATACCAGCCCGCAGACTCTGCTCCAGATCACCGCCCTGGGCGCCGATACCGGGAATCAGGAACGGCAAACCGGGTGCCACAGATCGGATTTCCCGGATTTCTGCAGGTGCAGTAGCACCAACTACCAAACCAACATTATTATGTTGATTGAGTTCCAGCGCCAACCGGGCAACGCGGCGGTAGAGTGGTTCATCATCCGTGGACCGATTTTGCAAATCAATGGCTGAAGGATTTGACGTCCGGCATAAAATGAAAGCGCCTTTCTCGGGACGCTCTAAAAATGGCTCGATGGCATCGCGCCCCATATAAGGATTGACAGTTACCGCATCGAAACCAAAATGATCGAACAGACTGATCGCGTACTGGCGGGCGGTATTACCGATATCACCCCGTTTGGCATCGCCGATGATCAATGGACCGGAGCCAATCCGGGTAATTACTTTTTCCAGCCAGTCAAATCCCGCCGATCCCCAGCGCTCGAAAAAGGCCAGGTTAGGTTTATAGACTGCCGCCAGATCGCGGGTGGCATCGATGATATTATAACTGTGGTCAATCAGATCATTTAATTGCGGTCGAGCAATTTTCAATTGTTCGGGACTGATATCAATGCCGACGCAAAGATGGGAGTCAATCGACAGTACCCGTTGCTGAATTCGCAGGTTAAATGATTCCATGAGCCAGAAATTTAGACCTGTCAGAAGGGTTAAACAATGCTGTAACAATGGTATTTGATATTATCAAAATAGTAAATATTTTTGATTTATTGGTTACAGCTCTGTGAATTCTGGAATGCAACATGCTAAATTAAGACTGCCGTGAAGCAACTTGAGTTTGACATATCATCCGGATCAAAATCCCGCACAATTGCCTCTTCCGGTGTTTTCAAAATTGAATTGATCGAACACGTCGGTGAAGAGGATTTTCAGTCGTTGATTGATATATCCCGACATCTGGCTGAAGATTATGGTCAGTCGGCAATCCTGACTAAAAATACAATTCATAAATATTTTAACAAATCCAGTTCCCTGCCCTTTATTGCCCGCTACCGGGGCGATATCATTGGCTACATAATTGGTATTCCATTGGAAGAATTAGGGCACGAACCGTGGGCCCGAATTGACGAAAATTTCGGCAAACATAATACCATGTACACTTACGCTTTCGTGATCATGAAGAATTATAAATCCAACGGCTATGCCAAAATGCTGAAGCGAGTATATTTGAGCTGGGCCAAAAAACGGGCGGCGATTCGTTTTATTACCGGTCATGTCCGAATCGGTGTTTCTTCCAAATTCACCGGTGATGTTAAAATAATCAACCGGGTGGAAAACTGGAACGGAACCTGTGAAACCTTTGAATATTACCGCCGCGATCTGCGCCCGGATCAATCACATTTGCAAAAACATAATCCACCGTTGGAAATCCGGATTTAGCTTTACCAGCCTGCATAGCTGAAGCAAATTTGGCTTTTAAGATTGGGGATCTAGGGTAAATAATATATTGTGATAATCGTAGCAAATAATTAAACGGAATTAATAACTAAAATTAATCAGTCCTTTCGACTCTTAACCTTGCGAAAGTTTGAAACTTTTGCAAAGTTAATGATCACCCACTGATCTATAATGAGGCACATGTTAAAACAGCGCACCGTAGCAGAACAACAACTTCGCACAGGCAGGTCTGCCATAGCATTGTTTCATCGGGACGAAGGCGGATTAAAACTGTGGGCTGGATTTTCGATTGTCTCAGTTGTGTATTTTAAAATAATACCAGTTTTATCCTGATCTGACTAGCCCACGACTTCAGTCGTGGGTTAAATGATTATTTATAACCAAACCGTTTCAACGGTTTTAATAATTTATCGTTTCATTATTGTCTAAATCAGGCATTTGATAACCACAAATTAGGATTGGGTGTGTAAGAAGAATTGTATTTATCCATCTCCCGTAATACATTGAGATATGAATAAACTGTTACAAAAAGAATTTGGATTTAAGCTGGTTGAAATATAAAAACTCGTTGGCTACGAC
>JABMPO010000201.1 GCA_013203015.1 Fidelibacterota bacterium | reverse complement strand
GCTTCCCGATTCTGTTCGAGCCGGCAGCGGTGGAAGGTTCAATTAAATTATTCCGGCCATCCGATCAGCGCCTGGACCGCCGGTTTTCCATCAACCTGAATCGGGAAGGCGTACAATATATTTCAGCCGCCAATCTACCGGTGCCGGGCTTGTGGAAAGTCAAGATATTCTGGCAGGCCGAAGGGATCGAGTATTACTTTGAGGAGGAGTTGATTATTGTTTTGTAGGGATGTCCCTACAAATCCTCATCATTTGTCATTTCGAACCCGATGAAATCGGGAGAGAAATCTACATTAGTTTTGCAGTGAGGGTGGTTTACGCACCCATCTGTATTGTACAATATAAAAAAAGTAGATTCTAGCCTGTAAAGGAAAATTAGGCAAGTGCACATCACTAGTATTTCCTAATAAATCACTGTATGTACCAAGCCATTGTAGATTTCTCCTCGCCCCGTAAAGGGGACATTGTCGAAATGACAAGCGATTATTTATACCAGTTTTCGCTCAAGTCAAGCCACCCGGAATTGAATTCTTCGATTAGATTGATTTTCTTTTCCCGCCGCCATTTTTTCATCTTCTTCTCGTATTCCAGCGCGGTCCAGACATCATTGGTTTCCTCATACCAGACCAGACGGTTGATATTATATTTGGAGGTAAACTGACTGCCAATTCGATTTTTATGTTGCCAGACGCGTCCCTCCAAATCGCTGGTTATCCCTATATATAATCTTCGTGATAAACTCGACATGATATATACGTAATACAATTTCATGACCTAATTTAATGTCATTTTATTGATTTTGTCATTTCGATTCCCCGATACAATCGGGGAGAGAAATCTACGTTAGTTTTGCAGCGAGGGTAGTTTACTAACCCATCCATGGTGTATAAGATAAACAAAAGTAGATTCCAGACTGCGAAGGAAATTTAGGCAAGTGCACATCGTTAGTAATTCCTAATAAATCGCTGTATGTGCAGAGCAATTGTAGATTTCTCCTCGCCCCGTAAACGGGACATTGTCGAAATGACAGGCGATTATTTATACAAGTTTTCGCTCAAGTCAAGCTAGCCAGAATTGCCTGCAGTGCCATGATCATTGATTTACAAATTTTACCGAATCACGCAACCGCGGATCACCGACTGGCACCAATGGCTGCCGGGCTAGTAGCCGGATCAACAGGCTGATGAAAACGCCTCCGATACCGATTACAGTGGTAACATCCAACCAGGAAAAGTGGGCATTGTGGCGGTGCAAGTTGGGTGATATCAGCCAGTACAAGTCGAACCAATGCATTACCAGAATCAAGCCGGCCATAATTCCCAGCAGCAATTGATTGTGCTTAGTTGCTCTGAATAATAGAAATATAAATGGGATCACGAAATGGAAGGCGATAATAAACAGACTTACGTATTTCCATGAGCCTTCCCAGCGATGGAGATACCAGACCGTTTCTTCGGGAATGTTGGCATACCAGATCAGAAAATACTGAGCGCCGGCAATGTAAGCCCAGAAAATGACGAATGTGAATAGCAGCCGACCCAGATCGTGAAAATGTTCTCTGGTGACTATATCGGTTAAAATCCTCTGTTGCCGGAAATACTGCAGAAAGATTATCAGAAAAGCAATCACTGCTAAATAGCTGCCAGAAAAAATATAGACTCCGAACATTGTCGAAAACCAGTGAGCGTCAATGGACATGATCCAATCGAAGCTGGCAAAAGTGAGGGTTAAGGCAAACAGGATCGTCCCGGGGGCGCTGATCCGGCGCAATTTTTCTGCCAGGGCGGTGCCGTCAGTTGCATGATCTTGTTGTACGGAATTTTTATACAGTGTTCGCGTTAAGAAAAACCATAGTGTAAAGTAAAATATGGCTCGGACAATAAAAAACGGCAGGTTCAGATAACTGGCTTTCTTTTGTAGCAGGGCGTCGTGGGCAACCACCGCAGCATCACTCCAGTGGAAAAGCTCGTGCATTCCGAACAGGATTGGGATAAACAGGATTGCCAGGGGCAGCAGCAGTAATCCCAACACTTCAGCGATCCGTCGTAAAACGATACTCCAGACTGCGCCGGTAATATGTCCCAGCAGAGTGAAAAACAGTCCGCCGATGGCAATAGTGAACCAGTAAACGAAAGCGGTCAGATAGGAAAAATAGAATTGTTCGGCATTGGTGAACAATCCAATTGCGCTCAGCAACAATGCGGCGATTCCAATTATCAGCACCCGGATCTGAATAGCATCGCTGCCAATCAGGCGCTGGGACTGGGAATCGTACATCACTTTGTCGCTGCCCCGATAATTTCAGCTGGAATATCATCCAACTGGATATTCTGGAATTCCTGCAAGGCGCGGACGTGAGCAACAATTGCCCAGCGGTCGTCGACCGGAATCTGATGATTGTAGGATGGCATGTTGCGGACACCGTTAGTAATTACGTGAAACAGATAGCCATCCTCCGCCTGGCGAATGCGTTCATCGTGCATGGAAGTGGGAGGAATCGGATACTTGTACTGCATGATAATCCCTTTGCCATCGCCAACCTGGCCGTGGCAAGGGGTGCAATAAATATTAAAGCGTTCTTTACCTCGTAATAATAAATCAGTGGTAAGCGGTCGTGGATTGGCAATAGTGTATGTTTCCGGACCGGTTTTACCGGTATAATATTCCTGATTGTCCATCAGGTATCCCTGAGCTACCGTTCCATCGACTGGAAGACGCATGGCCGATCCATCCGCGAAAAACTTGCTTTCCCGAAATGGTTTGTATTTCTGCTGGGTATCCATATTCGGATTCAGGTGTACCGGTGGTTTTTCAGAAGTGCGTCCGCGGCTGCAACCGATCAGGGCAACGATAGCCAAAGTAAGAATGCCAATTTGAATCAGATTCTTCATTGTGCTACTCATCGCCTGCCAATAATTCAATATTGTCACCACCGATTTCTTTCAGGAAAGCAGTCGTTTTTTCAGGGTCGAAATTGCTATCGGCGACTTCAATGCTGATGAAGAAACCATCATCAGATGCCTTTTTAAAATTATTCGAATAGAAAACCGGATGGTTCAATCGCGGCAGCCGATTAAAATGAAACATGCCGAATACTGCAGCAAATGCGCCAAACAATACCAGCAATGCGAAAGTTACGATAATAAAAGCCTGCCAACTGAATAGTGGTTTTCCGGAAATGATAATTGGGTAATCGATTGAGGCTGTCCACCATTGTAAAAGTAATCCGAGAATAGCGCCGATACCACCGGTCAGCGCCACCACAAATCCCAGTTTACTGCGTTTCATTCCCATGGCCGTATCCATGCCATGGATCGGAAATGGCGAGTGGCAATCAAATAACTGATAGCCGGCATCACGAACTTTTTCCGCTGCTTTGATCAATGTTGACGGATTGGAGAATTCTGCCAGAATACCATGTAAAGTTTGCTGGGCCATTTTAGTGATTCTCCTCATGATAATGATGAGGATCGGCTTGAGGCAATACGCCCTTTACTTCCGACATTGATATCATGGGCAGGAAACGCAAGAAGAGCAGAAAGAGAGTGAAGAATAATCCGAAGGTGCCGATAAAAGTTGCAATATCGAAGAAGGTTGGTGAATAATAATCCCAGCTCGATGGCAGGTAATCGCGGGAAAGTGAACTAACGGTAATGACGAAACGCTCGAACCACATGCCCACATTGATCAGAATTGATGCCACAAACATAACCGGCACACTGGTGCGCAATCTTTTGGACCAGAATAACTGCGGCACGACCACGTTACAGGTAATCATGGTCCAGTAAGCCCAGGCATAAGGACCGAAAGCACGGTTGATAAACGCGAAGCTTTCATAATTATTACCGCTGTACCAGGCGATGAAAAACTCCATGGCATAGGAATAGCCCACGATTGAGCCGGTCACCAACATGATTTTATTCATGTTTTCCAGATGGCGGACTGTAATGAAATGTTCTAGCCCAAAAATCTTGCGGGCGATGATAGCCAGGGTCATCACCATGGCAAAACCTGAGAAGATCGCGCCAGCCACAAAATAGGGCGGGAAAATGGTAGTGTGCCAGCCGGGAACCATACTGGTGGCGAAATCGGTGCTGACGACCGAATGGACCGATAAAACCAGTGGGGTTGAAAGACCGGCCAATAGCAAGTATGCCAATTCATAATGCTGCCATTGTCGATTTCCGCCGCGCCAGCCCAGCGCTAAAACGCCGAAAACGATTTTGCGAATTTTTGATTTTGCCCGGTCCCGCAGGGTAGCTAAATCGGGAATTAGTCCAGTGAACCAGAACAGCAGAGAAACGGTGAAATAAGTGCCGACTGCAAAGAAATCCCATAAGAGCGGACTGCGAAAATT
>JABMPO010000200.1 GCA_013203015.1 Fidelibacterota bacterium | reverse complement strand
TGACACCGCCCATAGCACTCGATCCGTACTGGGCCGACCCGCTGGATTTGACGATCTCGATCCGTGCGATTTCGGAAGTAGGTACCACCGCCCAGGTAATATTGCCAGCCGCGCTGCCGGTCAGGGGAACGCCGTCTAATAACAGCAGCGAGCGATTACCAGCTCCCAGGGAATAGCTGTTGGCACCGCGGATATTGATCTGGTCTCTGACGATACTGATACCAGCCTGGTAAGGAAGAATTTCTTCCAGGCTGAATGCGGCTTTATTGTTGATTTGCCGCAGACCCAGCACAGAAACCGCTACTGGAGCTTCCATAATATCCTGAACTTTGCGGGTGGCGGTTACCACCACCTGGGGCGAGGACAATACATCCGGCTGCATTTTAATAGCAATTTTTACCGAAAGGCTAGTGTCGGAAACCATCACCAATTGGACTTGCCGACGGTAACCCATCATGGTTATTACCAGGTTGTAATTACCCGGTTCAAGTCGTGGGATGTGGAATGAACCATCATTGGCGCTGGCGGTACCGATATAGGTGTTTTTGATTAAAATGTTGGCACCGGCCAAGGACTGACCAGTCGCCCCATCGCTGATTGTCCCAAATATTTCAGCTGTATTCTGTCCCAGCGTCAGTTGTACACCGAAAAACAAGGCTAACAATAATCGAAAGATTGGTTTAATCATGTTGTTTTATAAATCTATTCTCCAGATATACTCCAGAGCTTTGATTTCTTTTTCCCGGATCAATACCGACTTGACGGCGGCTAGCAACTCCTGTTCAGTCGATCCTGGCAATTTTATGTAGGGCAGGGGATCGACCAGAATTGAATCAAGATCGGTTACTAATTTTTCCGGGGGAATTAGCAGTCCCACCGGCAACAGCAAATAGGCTCCTGGAGGCAATTGAATAAAAAAATAGTTCAGCGAATCACATTGTATGTTTGATTCACAGGGCAGAATGGGATCGCTGTAGGTGATAAAATGATCAGCAACATGGTCGAGGTCAAGCCTATCCAGCACGATCAGAGCCACGGCAGTAACTTCCCCGGATGCAAATATTGAATCAGGTATCAATAGTTGTCCTTCAACTCCCGAGACAGGTGCAAGTCCGGTAGGCGCGGCACAACCAAAAAGTAAAAAAGTCAATGTTACGAGTGTTCCTGGTATCAATTTTCTCATTTTGTTTACGCAATAAAATTTTCCCCCACATCCCACAACCTAATTTAAAGAGAACCTCATTGAAGCCGGTTATACTTTATAAAAATATTATACAAGTATGGTGGCACAATGCTTATTAATACACAATATCAAGTATAATAAACACACATTATGACGTATTGATTAATTTTTAAAAAAAGCTTACGTTCTATCAGCCCAACAGAACGTTGGGTGGTTCATTGCTACATATTATCTGTAATCTGGCTGTTTCTCTATAGGCAAAGCCCTTTGGTAATACGAAGGGCTTTTGCCAATAAAATATTAGATAAATTGATTTGTATTTATCTGCAATCTGGTGAACTTCTGATAATGGTGCAGAGAAATCTTTTTAAACATAAAATGATTAACAAATGGATTTGACAGTGAAATGTTGACAGTAACGATAGTAACAATTTTCTTCATTCTGTATTATTTGTATTTATGGAAACCCCGTCCCATTAACGATTCCTTAATTGCGAACCCGGTTTATCTGGGACATCGCGGAGCCAAGCATCGGGCGCCTGAAAATACTATGGCAGCATTTCTGGAGGTTAAAAAGGCCGGCCTCCATGGTACTGAGCTTGATGTTGTTAAAACAAAAGATGGTCACCTGGTCTGCTCGCATAATTTCGACTTGGAAATGGAAACAGACGGAAATGGGTATATTTACAATATTTTATACAAGGACTTGTTGTCGGTAAATGCGGGAATTAATTTTCAAAGCCCGGAAAATGAACAAATACCATTATTACAGGATATTCTGGCGCTTTTTCCGGAACCGTACCTTATTAATATAGAAATAAAAACCCGGACATTTTTTGATATTAGCACTGCTTTTCAGGTTGCTCGGCTAGTTCGTCGCCGGGGCTTACACCAGAGGGTGATAGTGTCCAGTTTTAATCCACTGATATTACCGGGTATAAAATTGATTGACCGCCAAATCAGGACCGGTTTTATAATTGAACCAAAAACTCAAGGATTAATACGCTTTGTTAATCTGATTCATCCCGATTATTTACACCCGGAAGCCACTTTGGTCACTGATGACCTGCTTAGATACGTCCGGCAAAAGGGAATGGCGCTTAACGTCTGGACGGTCAACAATAAACCGGCCATCGAGTGGCTGGTGA
>JABMPO010000199.1 GCA_013203015.1 Fidelibacterota bacterium | reverse complement strand
CGGTGCAGAACATCCGGTCCCATCATCAATCCTGAAATATAAGCAATATCGTCGCTGTACCAGATTGCATCGACTACATCGTTTTCCACAAAATATTCGAACATGCTGATCACCGGCGCGGCAATTTTATCAATGATTGCCTGGATTAAATCTGGCTGATCATAAATGGCATAGGAAAATCCTTCAAACCCCATTAACTCCCAGGTCATGGTAAAAATATCGCCATATTGTCCGATCACTCCCATTCCATCCGGCAATAATTTGCCTACCTGATCAAAAGCGGAATAACCGATCTGACTTGCATCGGTAAAATCAAATTTTTCAAACTGATCCCAGGAAGTGATTAGTCCCTGCCCTTCCGGTGCCCAGGTAATCGATTGGGTAATACTCTCATCGGAATTATGGCCGGGGATGTTAAAATCCACCTGGGGTTGGAGTTTAATATAATCATAACCGGCAGAACGCCAGAAATGGATATCATCTTCAAGTGAAAGGATTGGCTGTCCCAAAAATTTCTCCTTGATAGTCGGATGAATCCCCAGTTCCACTAACGGAATGTGATTCCCTTTACCCCTTCGAAGAGTAATTAGTAATTGCTCTATATCAGGACTCACAACTCATCCTGGCCTGTGAGTTATTTGTTATTTACCAGTAAGGACATCAACATTAGTTCCGTAATCAGTTTCTGGCATCATAATCAATAGTCGAATCTGTCCAGTTAGCGTCAGAAATTAGTATAAACACTTGCAAAGAACGAATTGTTTTATTGATAATATGATAAAATTTAAGGTGGTCGTAACTTCCTAGTATTAATTAAGTAGCAGAGTTATCTAATACAAAATGAAAACACTGAACGATATTTCCGAACAATTACAAACCGGCAACAGTGACGAAGTAATCAGACTCATTGGTAAAGCCCTGGCAGAAAAAATTACACCGGCAATTATTTTGAACAACGGTTTGATTCAGGGTATGGATATAATCGGGAAAAAATTCAAAGCCGGTGAAATTTTTATTCCCAATGTTCTCATCGCAGCCCGGGCTATGAATGGAGGAATTGAAATACTTGAGCCCCATCTTGCAGCCGCCGGCGTCGAACCAAAGGGGAAATTGTTGATTGGTACAGTTCACGGAGATTTGCATAATATCGGGAAAACGTTGGTAAATATTATGTTTAAAGGTGCCGGATTTAAGATTGTTGATCTTGGCGTAAATGTACCAGCCGAAAAATTCTTAGAAGCCGCCAAGCAGGAAAAACCAGATGTTATTGGACTATCAGCTTTGTTAACTACAACCATGTTAAACATGAATACAACTGTATCATTGCTGCGAGAAAATGGGATCAACATTCCCATAATTATCGGCGGAGCACCCACCTCAGCACAATATGCGGATTCAATTAAAGCAGATTTCTGGGCACAAACTGCTTCAGATGGCGTTGAAATGGTTCGCGATTACTTGGCAACCACCTGAATCAGTTATCCTGAATTAACGGCATAAATTTGCTGATTACAATTCCATCAAAGCGCGGTTTGTTTTCCGGAAAATAATATTCCAGAAAATCTAGTTTTACTGTTTCGCCTGCCGATTGTGAAGCGTGTATGAGATATTTATGATCTATAATCATTCCTTCATGGGCAAAGATTATCCCCATTTTGTAATATTTCTCTTTTACAAAAGAAACTATGCAAACTTCAGGAATTTTACCGAGTAGATCAGCATTGATCTGTGTATTGGGAATGTAGCTCAATTTAATGGGACGGTTCCAACCCAGGTCCAGGAATTCGCTCCCGTCTTCCTTACGGTTAAGGGTAACCTCGGCTGTAGCCAATTTGTCAGCTGGCAATAGCTCTTCAACTATGCTGACGGTATTGGGATTCGCAGTTACCCGGTCGGCAGTGTAATGCCAGCGCGATTTATAGGTCGGCGTTTTTTTACCCTCGGCATTTGCTTTGTAGTGAATTTTAATCATATTATTCCTTGCAGTAGCCCAACTATCGCTCTGGGCAAAAGCAAGGGTCGTCAAAACATGTCCGGTACAGTCCGAAACATCCAACCGGATAATCGGATCGAGGTCGGGTTCAACCTCTTCTCCCAGTTTGAATATTTCATATGGAGTTCCAACCCGCCACAAAGCCAGTGCTTTTACGCGATCTTCAAATTT
>JABMPO010000198.1 GCA_013203015.1 Fidelibacterota bacterium | reverse complement strand
CTTTTAGATATTAATATGCCTAAAACAAGCGGCTCTAAACTTTTAGAGGATTTTAAAAAACAAAAACCAGAAGTAATTATTATTATGATCAGCGCCATTCAGGAAGTTGATATGGTTGTAAAATGCATGCATATGGGCGCTTATGATTATTTAGTGAAACCGATCATTGAATTAAACCAGATCAAGATCAGAATTGAGCGTGCTCTATCGGAAAGGGACACCCTGCTGGAGAATAAATCCTTAAAGAAGAAACTCTCCCAATCCGTGATGATGAGCAATATCATCGCCCAATCACCTGTAATGGATTCAGTGATAAAGTCTGTTCAAACAGTAGCCCAGTATGATTCAACCGTTCTGGTTACGGGCGCATCTGGTACCGGTAAGGAACTGATTGCCCATACAATACACGACCTGAGCAAACGATCTAAAAATCCCTTTATCGCCGTCAACTGCGGCAGCATCCCACAAACACTTTTGGAGAGCACCTTATTTGGACATGAAAAAGGAGCCTTTACCGGGGCTATCAACAAACGTATTGGCTTATTTGAAGAATCAAATCATGGGACTATCTTGCTCGATGAAATTACTGAAACAAGTCCTGATTTTCAGATTCAATTGCTACGCGTGCTTGAAAATAGTACTATCCGACATGTAGGTGGGTCCAAGGAAATTGAACTCGATCTACGAATTATTGCCGCCACCAATCAAAAAATTGAAGCGCTGGTTGAAAAAGGTAATTTCCGCGAAGATCTTTATTATCGCCTGAATGTCTTCCGGATCGCCCTACCGCCATTGAAAGATCGTCGGGAGGACATTCCCCTCCTGACGGAGTATTATTTAAACAAGCTATCCAAAAAGATGAAAAAGGCAGCTCTGGGAATTTCATCTGAAGTGCTGGACATATTTCAAAAATATCCCTGGCAGGGTAATATCCGGGAATTGATCAACTGCCTTGAAAATGCCACTATTCGCTGTGATGAAAGGACAATTCAACCCCACCATTTACCGGATAATTTTGATCCGTACCGGATACCGGTAACAGAAAACAGTGAACCCGATTCTTACCAAAATTCCATTAGGAATTTCGACCTGGAGTATTTCGTTGATCTACTCAGATTTACCAATGGTAATATAACCAAGGCGGCCGCAATTGCCGGTTACAGCCGCCCGCACCTCCACACAAAGTTAAAATCATTGGGATTAAAAACGTGATACCAGCAACAGAACTATCAAAACTCACACATTAGTAATAATATTATTACACTAGCTTAATCGCAAATTATCCTCCTATATATATAATTATTAACTATATACATACCAATACCATGCTTGACTAAATAAACTCAATAGCAATAGTCATATTTTTCTAACACTTGTTTAGTCCTTTGATTTTGCAAAGTGTAATATAATACTAACAATTTCATCGATTTTATATCATCGCCCGGTACTTGAGGATTAATACCAGAACTGCAAGACGATATTTTACAGTAACATATAAATGTTATAATTAAACTGGCATAATCCTTGAGAGCTTAATCACGCGATGACAAAAGAGATTTCATCTTCGACTCCAGAAAATACAGCTTTAATAGCGGCGTCAAATTCACAATTTCCCAGTAAGGAAGTACTTTACACCCGATTTGCTATTGAATTTGTGGATTTAAAAACCGTTTATTCCTTTGATAATTCTATAGCAATAAAAATGACTGAGGAATTATGTGAGTATCACCGAGTAGTTCCTTTAGAGACAACTGCTGATGGTCAATTAATGCTGGCAATGGCTGATCCATTTGATATGGTCGCCCAACAAATTGTAAGCGTTAAAACCGGATATACTATAAAAGCGTTAAAATGTTCTGATGATGATATTAGTTTTGCTCTTGGTCGAATTTATAAAAATGACACCAGTTTTGAGGAAACACTACAAGAACTCATCGAGGTGGATGATGATTCTGAGGAAATAGAGGCACCTGAAGTCAGTATAGATATTCTTCGATCAGAAGCTTCTGACGCTCCGGCTGTAGTGTTTGTGAATTCGCTTTTAGTACAAGCCATACAGGAACGAGCCAGCGATATTCACATCGAACCCCAAGAGACAGAGCTTCGTATTCGACTCAGGATCGATGGCATTTTAAAAGAATTGCAAGCGGCATCTAAGAAGTTGCAGGGTGGTGTTGTAGCTCGGATAAAAATACTGAGCAGCATGGACATTGCCGAGCAGCGCATACCGCAGGATGGCCGAATTAAATTTAAAATTATGGGGCGCAGCGTAGATGTAAGAGTGTCAACCGTTCCTGGTATTTATGGCGAAAAAATTGTGATGCGGATATTGGATAAAGGTAGTACATCGCTCAATATTAATGACCTTGGTATTAAACCGGATCAGTTGGATCGTTTGAAAGAAATTGCCAATGCCGCCCATGGTATGATACTGGTTACGGGTCCAACCGGAAGTGGAAAGACCACCACGCTTTATTCCATACTGAATTATGTGAATTCACCGAGCTTAAATATTGTAACGGCGGAGGATCCGGTTGAATACCGTCTGCCGGGAATCACCCAGATCCAGATGAAACCCAAAGTGGGACTAACTTTTGCTTCGACCTTAAGATCGTTCTTACGGCAAGACCCCGATATAATTATGGTGGGCGAGATGCGTGATCTTGAGACTGCCGAAATTGGTGTTAAAGCTGCTCTTACGGGACATCTAGTCCTCAGTACATTGCACACCAATGATGCCATTTCGACGATTACACGGTTAGTTAATATGGGTGTAGACAGGTATTTAATTACCTCTTCGGTCTCATTGATTGTATCACAGCGTCTGGTAAGAAGACTTTGTTTGAACTGTAAAACTTCATATGAACCCAGCAAGAGTTTGACAAATAGTTTCGCTCGATTAGAAATCGATTTAACAGACAATGAATATTATACCGGTAAAGGCTGTAAGCAATGTTCCGGTAGTGGTTATTGGGGTCGGGCAGCGATCCACGAATTTTTGTTTATAACTGAAGAACTAAAAGAATTAATAGTTACTAATGGCACTGAAAAAGAAATGCGTGAAGTAGCTGAAAAGTCTGGGATGGTATCACTGCTAAATAGCGGACATCAAAAAGCAGTTCGGGGAATCACATCATTAGAAGAAGTTTTACGGGTCAATTAATGAATACATTTAAATATTCAGCTATTGATTCCCGTGGAAAACGAACTCAAGGAAAAGTTACCGGGTTGGCAATAGAAGACGCCAAGCGTGATGTAAAGAAAATGGGATTGAGAATCCTTGAATTATCGCAAATACAAGGAAAAACCACAACCAGAAAAAAATTTACTGAAATTAATCTGACTCCCCCCAAGGTGAAACCCGAATCCATGATCAGGTTTTTTCGTCAATTGGCTACCATGTTAAATGCCGGTATACAATTGATCGACGCATTGGAAATCCTCAAGCTGCAGTCGCGTTTACATGATAAACTATTTGCAGAAGCACTGTCCGATATAACCCGACTGGTTAGGTCGGGAGTTCCCTTCAGTTCCGCACTGAAAGAACATAAAAATTTCTTTTCTGGAATGGTAATTCCAATGATCAGGGCGGCTGAAGTCGGGGGTGGCCTGGACAAAATTATTGACCATATTGCCACATTCATAGAAAAGGAAGCGGATACCAAGAAAAAAATTAAATCCGCCACTAGTTACCCGAAATTCGTAGGGGGATTCTTCATGCTTATCCTTACCGGGATAGTTTTCGGATTATTACCCATCTTTGAAGATATATTTTCCGACTTTGGGGCAACTCTCCCTGTTCCTACGCAAGTTATTCTGGCCTCCAGCAATTTAATAAAAAATAATATACTGTTAATTGTGGTTATAAGTATTCTGGTGATAATCGGTTATAAGACCTATGGCAAGACTGAAAAAGGCCGCTTGTTTTTAGACCGGCATTTGTTTGACATTCCAGTCGCCGGTAATTTTTTCCAAAGATCGATCATGATCCGTTTTACAATTACCCTGAGCATCCTGATGGAAAGTGGGGTTGGATTAATTGAAGGTTTGAGAATTGCCGCCCAGACTGCTGAGAACACCTATATCGATAAAATCGTTGGTGTCATCTGCGATAGAATAGCAGAGGGTGATAGTTTCGGCAGTCAACTCTCCCAATACCCGGAGATTTTTCCTCCCTTGGAATCCAGTATGATTTCCGTTGGTGAAAAATCCGGATCGCTTAACTTGATGCTGGACAAGGTAGCCGAATTCAATGACCAGGAATTTTCCACTAAAGTAGAGAATTTATCAAATGTACTCGAACCGGCAATAATGGGCTTTTTAGGTGTTGTTGCCACCATCCTGGTACTGGGTCTTTATTTACCGATTTTTCAAATGTCCGGAGCAATCCATTGATTTACAAGACAAATACTACAATTAACTAATAGACTTCACATG
>JABMPO010000197.1 GCA_013203015.1 Fidelibacterota bacterium | reverse complement strand
CTATACCCGCGCTAACCGGGTTGTTTATGGCGGAGGAGGTATTACACCGGACTTGCATATTCCCTGGCATTTGGAATTGAATAAGGCCAGCCGCTTACTGCTAAACAATGCCAAGCGTCCCCTGTTTAATTGGGGTGCCAAGTTTCTTAGTGAACATAAAGACGATCTATCTGACTATCATTCTTTCCAAATTGATTGGACGCTATCTGACCAGCAATTCGAATCGTTTGTGTCGTATTTAAAAACCGAGCAGATTTCGTTTGATTCTCTGGCCGTTGAGGAGGACAAAGATTACTTAAAAAATATGCTGAAAGCAGAAATTGCCGGTGCAAATTGGGGCCATGATGAAGAATTAGGTATTCGTCGGATGTTTGACAATCAGGTAATGAGTGCTTTGGAGCATTTTAGTGAAGCTGAATTTTTTATTAACAATTAGATTCAAAATTAATTGACTACGTCGACAAGGATTATTGACAAGTCTTTTCTTTTGGTCATAACTTTCTTCTTGAATTTTTAACCATACGGAGGATTAAATGGTAAACTACTTCTTGCAAGGTGGCTTGTTTATGTGGCCAATTCTTGGCTTCTTCATCTTTGGGCTGGCCTTTTCATTCGAAAGGCTGTATACGCTTACAATGTCGTCGATTAATTCGAAAAAATTTCTAAAAGCGATCAATGAGACTTTAGATACCGGCGGCGTGGGTCAGGCTCTTGAATTGTGCAATAACACCCGTGGTCCGGTAGCGGAAATATTTCATGCCGGTCTTTCCCGGGCGAGTCGCGGAATTGCCGATGTTGAAAAAGCTATCCAGAATGCCGGATCGCTTGAAATGGCTTTTCTGGAACGGAATATGATCTGGTTGAATGTTTCGATCACCGTTGCGCCCATGCTTGGATTCACTGGAACGGTGGTTGGAATGATCAAGGCCTTTGATGATATTAAAAAAATGAACAATATCTCTCCGGCTGTAGTTGCTGACGGTATTTCCATGGCACTATTAACTACAGCTTTTGGTCTGATTGTAGCTATCACCATCTCGTTTTTCCAAAGTTTCTTTGTCTCGCGAATTGACAAGCTGGTCCTTGACATGGAAGAAAATTCAGTCTTATTAGTTGATCGTCTGGTTGAGCTGGAACAGCAAAATAAGCAGTAAATCCGATGATGAAAAAACGCAGATTTAAAGGGGCCGCAATTCAGACCTCTTCAATGGCCGATATAGCCTTCCTGCTGCTAATTTTCTTTCTGGTTACAACAACTATTGATATGGATAAAGGGCTTGGTATTATTTTACCAGCCGAGGGTGAGATTTTTGAGATGCATCAAAAAAACATCCTCAATTGTCTGATAAATTCTTCCGGGAATGTTCTACTGGGAGATGAACCAATAGAAGTAAAGAATATTAGCCGTTTTGTTAAAGAAAAAATGGCTCAAAATGAAAATCTCATCGTATCCGTGAAGTCACATGCTAAAACCCGCTACGATGATTATATTCAGGTTATTGATCAACTGAAAATGGCAGATGCGAAAATCTCTATCGCGGAGACCGGCTAATGAAATTCAAGAAAAAAACCGAAATATCCAGTGAGATATCAACTGCGTCCATGCCTGATATCATTTTCATGTTGCTGATCTTCTTTATGGTAACTACTGTTTTACGTACTGAAGACGGCCTCAGGATAAATCTCCCCACTGCCCAGCGAATTGCCCAGTTGAAGTCCAAAATTCATACCAGCAACATCTGGATTTCCAAAGATGGTTTTATTTCCATCCAGGATAAAATTCACCAAGTCGAAGATGTCCGCTGGACTATTTATGAAAAACGTAAAGTTGATGCTGAATTGACCATTTCCCTTAAAGCCGACAAAGAAGCTCGCATGGGGCAAATTGTAGCAGTGCAAAATGAATTGCGTAAAGCGGATGCTCTTCGTTTGAACTATTCAACATTAATGGCAGGTGATTAATCGTGATATTACGTGACGAAAACTCAGCTTCCTTAAAATATAGATATCCGATAATAATCCGAGTCACCACTTTAGCCGGGGTACTGGTAATCACCCTGGGGTTTCTGGTTTTCCCCCGGTTAATTCATGAACAGGTGCTGAAACAAGATATTGCCAGAGAAGTTGAAATCGAGCAAATTGAACAAACCCAGCAAATTGATCGACCACCGCCCCCGGCTCGCCCATCTGTACCCGTCGCCTCAGAAAGTGAGGACATTGCCGAAGATGTCGTGATGGAAGATTTCGAATTTGATGATTTTGAAGCCTGGGATGCTCCTCCTCCTCCTCCGGATGGACCTCAGGTTAAATTCATCCCATATGATGATCCTCCAGTCCCGATTGGTGGTTACTCTGCCATTCAACGCAATGTTGAATACCCCCCGATTGCCCAGGAAGCGGGTATCGAAGGAACTGTTATTGTACAGGCTTTTATTGATAAAGCTGGTCGAGTGACCCAAACCGTAATCCTGAAGGGAATCCCCAATACCGGTCTCGATGAAGCGGCAATGGATGCGATCCGAAAAACTAGATTCAAACCCGCTAAACAGCGTGACCGTGCAGTTGGTGTCTGGATTTCAATACCGGTCAACTTTAAATTAAGAAATTAATTGCGGTT
>JABMPO010000196.1 GCA_013203015.1 Fidelibacterota bacterium | reverse complement strand
TACCGTGTGAGCCTCGATGGTTACAAAATTATTCTCCTGTGGATAGACCACTGTCAGTAGAATTGTTAAAATGAAAATAGCTGCTTGTTTCATTTCATCCCCCTTTCGGACCAAGTTACCGGAAATTTGATTTGATAGCAATACCCTATTCTATTCCATGTTTTCTGCCAGCATTAGCACCAAGTCTCTTTCAATCAACAAAGTCTCATCTTCCAGCGCCGACGCTACGGCATTTAAGCGATTAGCAATTTGATCAAGGTGTTCCAAGGCAGCGGAGACATCGTCATCGATGTATAAGCCGATCGCGTATTTCATCCCATTGATCATTTCAACGAGTGCCACCAGTTTCTGAGCCCCGGCAAGAGCATATTCGATTCCTGCGTCACCGGCAATCAATCCGGCTGCTTCCACAGCCACAATTTCATTGATTGGGGTGCCACTTACAGCTTCGACGTAAGATAAACTCAATTCGGCAATTAACCCATTCGCATCCGAACCGGTTGAAACAAATTCCAATCCGATGGCACCTTTGTTACGGCTCAAAAACAGGGTGGCGGCAGTCAGGCTAAATTCACCATCTGCGCTTCCCGGTAGTCCATACACTGTCGACAGGTTATAATCATTGCCAGATTGGATCTGTAACTGAAAATCAAAGGCCACTGGTGTTATCAGAAACTCAAAATCATCGTTTATCAATTCTTCGATCGCCTCCGTGTCCCGCAGGTAAACATAATTACCACCTCGGATTTCTGAAATCGAAGTAGCCAGATCGATACCAAAATCCAGTCCAACACCAAAGGCGGTAATGCCGATCCCCTGGTCAGCATAGGTCTGAGCCAGGGTCAAAAAATCATCTTCGGCGGTATTGCCGGTATTCGGCAAGGCATCGGTAAACAGCAGAACACGCCGGTCCAGGCCGTCACTATTGTCAGTTTCGGACAATTGCTCGAAGGCTGCTCTTAGGGCTGATTCGATGTCGGTACTGCCACCGGGGTTTAATCCATTTATAGCGGTATTAATGCTATCCCGATTACCTTCCAAGGGTGTGAGCTCCCAATCCAGAGAATATCCGGAGTTAAAAGAAATCAGGCCGAATTGGTCACCGTCATCAAGGAAATTCACCAACTGCGACAAGGCATTACAGGTAGTACTGAACTTATCACCGGTCATGGAACCGCTGCGGTCAAAAACCACAAAAAACCGGGTTGGTCGATGATGGAAGGAAGCTATTTCCACATTGGAGGTCATGAGCAACTGGACCAACCGCCGCTTCTGCTCAGAGCCGATAGGATAATAGGCTGCCTGGGCGAAATCGGCACAGATGGTCTGCCCACATTCATCAATTTCAATCAAGAAATCATGTTCGGAAAAAACACCTTCAAATGTGAAAGTTGTAGTATCGGGAATCCCGCCGTCAGCTATTATTGACCGCAGATAACCAATATCCTGGCTGCCGCCGGGAGTGACACCGGCGTAATAGCCACTACCGCCGGTCACCAGCGAAGCATCGTAAGTACCAACCAGCTTTTCAGTTCCGGTAATTCCATTAGTTTCCTGCTTGGAGCAGTTGAACAGGACCGTTGTGAAAAGTATTAAAAGAAACGTAATTAACAGCATATTATTTTTCTGCATAAAAACTCCCTTCATTTAATAAACCGGGGTAACCGGTAAATTGCCACTCACCATTTATCACAGTCCCGTTAAATGTTCCATACAGACTGACATTATTATCCATCATGTAAGGATTTAATTCCAACCGTATTTCAGCAGTATTCTGATAACCGATAAAATGACCGTTGCCGGTCTGCGGCCCGATATTCTCCGGTTCGCCCACAGAATCAAAAACCCAGCTGCCTTGAATCGCCGTGCTGTCCTGAAATTCGATTTTGAACCAGCCCGAGACAATCAGGGTTTCCAAGGTGTCATAGGCCTGGTAATGATATGGCTCCCGCAAATCGACGCAGTGCCCGCCAATGAATCCGAGTTGTGGTTCCGGGGGCACGGAACAATCGGAGATACGGCCGTATTTGTTATTTAATTCTTCTTCAAATTGATTGTACTCGTTCACCAATTCTACCAGCCGGACCGAATCCACCTCACTACTACAATAAACCAGAAATTCCCAGGGGCCACCACAGGGCTTGGATCCCAGAGCGATATAACGACACTGGGTACTGTCGGAGCAATTGGCCTCTCCGACCAATGCCAGGATATCCACCTGCATCTCCTCCAGGCGCTCCCAATCATCAAGCCTGAAATCACCGCAGGAATAGACCATTACCAGTGCTAATAAAACGATTATTTCCAGCTTTTGGGTAATGATAAGATCCTTTCGGTTGATTGATGTTTGCATCGGATAATTTTCCTACCAGCGAAACTCAGCACCGATTTTGAA
Source organism: Fidelibacterota bacterium (assembly GCA_013203015.1). Taxonomy (GTDB): domain Bacteria; phylum Fidelibacterota; class Marinisomatia; order Marinisomatales; family TCS56; genus JABMPO01. Next base: position 160 of record JABMPO010000196.1, on the reverse strand, counting down.
GGACCGAGGCTCAAAGATCGATTCGGCCAAGGCTGCGGTTATTTTAAAACTGTCTTTATATTTGAAGCTGATTCCCGCATTCATACGATATTCATCGATAAAGGTGTGAACGCCGGGAAATTTGTGCCCGTCCACATAAGCCGAATCGCTATCGGTAATC
>JABMPO010000195.1 GCA_013203015.1 Fidelibacterota bacterium | reverse complement strand
TTGCTTTTAACGAGGTACATGGGCACAATTTCAACAACGCCACCGATGATTACCGCTACCGTGGCCAGGATCATGAATTGGATTGGGCGGCTTTCCAGAACATGATGAGTGAAGCGGCCGGATGGTTTGCTTTCCGGTAGGAGTGCCGGCGCCGAATCTTCTTCATCATCTACGCAATGACCGGCTTTAGCGGTCTTATAAAGATTGTATACCATTATGCAAGCGCCGGTTAGATATAGCAACCCGCCGGTTACCCTGAAATAGTACATTGGTAAAATCTGCAACAGCGTTTCCAGAAAATTAGGATACTGGAGCATGCCGTCAGCATTGAATTCCTTCCACATCAGGCCCTGGGTCACGGCAGCCCAATACAGCGGGATAACGTAAAAAAGGATTCCCAGTGTACCAAACCAGAAATGGATATTGGCCAATTTGACTGAATACAGTTTGGTATTAAATAAACGCGGTAACAGCCAGTACAGGATACCGAAGGTAAGAAAGCCATTCCAGGCTAAAGTTCCAATATGCACATGAGCAATGATCCAATCGGTATAGTGGGCTAAAGCATTCACATTTTTCAACGCCAGCATGGGACCTTCGAAAGTGACCATCCCGTAGGCGGTTATCGCCACCACCATGAATTTCAGGATCGGGTCCTGTCGTACCCGGTCCCAGGCGCCGCGGAGAGTCAGTAGTCCATTTAACATGCCACCCCAGGAAGGTGCGATCAACATGATCGAAAATACCGTTCCCAGCGATTGCGCCCAGTCCGGCAGGGCGGTGTACAACAAGTGATGAGGACCAGCCCAGATGTAAATGAAAATCAGGGACCAGAAATGGACGATTGACAAGCGGTAGGAATACACCGGTCGATTGGCTGCTTTGGGCAGAAAATAATACATCAATCCCAGGTAGGGTGTTGTCAAAAAGAAAGCGACGGCATTATGACCGTACCACCATTGGACCAGGGCATCTTGAACACCGGCATAAACGGGATAGCTCTTTAAAATCGAAACGGGAATTTCAATCGAATTAACCACATGCAGAATCGTCACCGTAAAAAAGGTAGCGAGATAAAACCAGATTGCCACATACATATGCCGTTCGCGGCGTTTGAAAATGGTACCGATCATATTGATTCCGAAGATCACCCAGATCACGGCAATCATGATATCGATGGGCCATTCCAGCTCGGCGTATTCCTTGCCGGTCGTGTTACCTAGTGGCAGGGTTATAGTGGCCGCGAGAATTATCAATTGCCAACCCCAAAAGTGGAGTTTGCTGAGCAGATCAGAAAACATACGCGTTTTCAGCAATCTTTGGAGAGAATAATAAACCCCCATAAAAATGCCATTGCCAACAAAAGCAAAAATAGCCGCATTGGTATGCAGCGGTCGTAACCGGCTGAAAGTCAGCCAGGGAATATTGAAATTATAGAGGGAACTGACCAATTGGAATGCAATTGTCACCCCCACCAGAAAGGCTACTATTCCCCAGATTACGGTCGCCTGGGCAAAATAGCGTACTATCTTATTATCATAGTGGAATTTCTCAAGAGCCATATTATTCCTCTAACTCGAATTTTCGGTGTTTTTACTTCGACTGGAAAACAGCATACGGATTGCAGGTGTATGCGTATCCTCAAACTGTCCGTTTTTCACCGCCCAAATGAAGGCGATCAGAAAACCAACTGCTACCATGAGACTAGCTGCGATCAAAACTATCAATGCACTCATGGATTTTCCCCCTTTAATGATTTGAAACTTTGTAGCATAAAATTTCCCTTGTTTACGCTTTTGAAAATAGGATCATAGCGTCCATAATACTAAACCAATCCTTGTCCGATTTTACGTCCCAGCAGATTGGTAGTCACTGTTGCAAAGACCACTACTGTGATCGAACTCAGGGGCATGAGAATTGCCGAAATCAACGGCGACAGGACACCCTGAACGGCAAAGGTCAAACCGATTAAATTGTACAAAAATGAAATCCCAAAACTGATCTTGATGATGGTCATGCTGGTTTTTGAGAAGCGTAGAAATTTACCTAAGTGTCGAAAATGGCCGGCCCCCAGAATACCATCGCAGGCCGGCGAAAAGGTGTTGATATCCTCGGAAATCGAAAGCCCCACTGTGCTCTGTTTAAGTGCGCCGGCGTCGTTCAGGCCATCGCCCACCATCAGTACCGTTTCACCGGCCGATTGCAATTCTTTAACCTTATCCAACTTATCAAATGCTGATTGGTTGAACAACAGGCGATCATTTTTGATAAAAAATTTAGCAAGGCGCTGCCGTTCACTGTCATTATCACCAGAAAGCAGCCACAACCGGTAATTCTTTAAGGCGGCGATTAATTGCCGAACACCGCTGCGGTATTCGCTGTGAATGGAGAACGCTCCCCGTTGCTCGCCGTCGATTGACAATGCCACCGCAGTACCCCAGTAATTCTGGTCACCCAGATCACCACTGACAAAATAAGGCGATCCCAAACGTATTGTTTGCCCACCGATTTCCGCTTCCAGTCCTTTGCCGGTAAGCTCATCATATTTATCCGGTTCGGTAACAGGAATGTGGACTGGCAACGCTTCATAGATACGGCGGCTCAGAGGATGGGTGGAATGACGGACCACAGATTTGACCAGCTCCGTTTCATGGTCGGATAAATCCGCTGCACCAGTAGCTGGCACAAATTCAATCGTTGTGCGACTGGTATCGGTGAGGGTACCGGTTTTGTCAAAAATAATTGTAGATATTTTTGCCAGCGCCTCGATCACGGCAGTGTTTTTCAAATAAAATTCGCGATGGCCGAAAATCCGCAGGGTATTCCCCAGCGTAAAGGGCACCGATAAGGCCAATGCGCAGGGACAAGCAATTATCAGGACCGAAGTGAAGGCATTGATTATCAAAGCTGGATCATGGAACCACCAATACAGACCGGCCGCCGAAGCTAC
>JABMPO010000194.1 GCA_013203015.1 Fidelibacterota bacterium | reverse complement strand
CTTTCAGGTCCGGCTTTGTGCGCTTGAATTGCCCGACCATGATAAACAGGGCCAGGAGGCGCGCTTCGTGCCATTCCGATCGGAGTAGTTTTCCGACTTCCGGCAGGGGTAGATTATTGTAGTCTTTTGCTTTTGCACGCAGGTCCGGGACTTTGATTCCTAGGAATTTATCACCCTCGCCATAACCACCGGGAAATGCCTTGAAAAAGCCATAAGAATGTTCGGCTTTCGTTGGGTCACTGATGGCTTGAAGGGCGATGATGATTCGTCTGGCGGTATGTTCTTGGTTAGTGGTCATTGGTCATTCTGTGAAATTATAATAATACAGCTAATCTATTTGCAGTTGTTTCAGTGTTATGATTGAAAGCACCAGTCCCAGGCCGCCGATCATAAATCACTGGACTGCCGGAAATATGTCCAGCCCATAATTCTTCAGAGCCAAAGAAAGTGCAACGGAGATGCTGATTATTGAAATGCGCATATTTTAATACTTTTTAATGCTGGAAATTATTATGCTGGAATGATTGTAAAATTCCTTTTTGTATTATTTAGGCTGCATCGTTAATATCCCGCAAAACCGGGAGGTAAGATGAAACTCGTTGTTCTCATCATTGTCTGTGTTTTGATACTGATTCCAGTTGTGATCATTTATTACGGTGCCAGCGCCGCCCAGAGAAAACCTAATAATTGTCCGGCGCAGTATCTGGCCGGTAAAAAATCGGTACAAGCTAATAAAGTTGTTGTTTGTGTAGGTAACAGCATTACCCATGGCCGGGTCAGTGCCAATTATGTGGACTTGATCGGCGAAAGGCTGGGAGATGACTACCAGTTGATTAATGCGGGAGTCAACAGCGAATTATCCTGGAATGTACTGCAGCGACTGGACGAAATCATAGACTGCCAACCTGATTTTATCACAATCCTGATTGGTACCAACGATGCCAATGCTACCTTGAATGAAAAAAATTGTAAGGTTTCGATAAAGAAGATGAATCTGCCGCAGAAACCTACAGCAGAGTGGTTCAGGGAAAACCTGGTGGAAATTTGCCAACGGTTAAAATTGAGTACTAATGCCAAAATAGCTTTACTGTCCCTGCCGCCGATTGGTGAGGACCAATCCCACGTAGCTTATCAGCGGACCGCTGATTACAGTCGGATCATTAAGGAAATTACCAGTGCTTCTGACATCAGCTACCTGCCGCTGCATGAAAAAATGACCGCTTATCTGGATCAGAATAATCAGCCACCGTGTTTACGAGATGCCGATGGGTTTCGACCCGTAATGTATAAGGGTATCTTCAAACATTACATTTTAGGTCAGAGCTTTAATGAAATTGCTACTGCCAATGGATTTCAACTGCTGACCGATTTCCTACATTTGAATACTACCGGTTCTGAATTAATAGCGGAACTGATCGTGGATTTTGTAGTGGCGAATTGATTCTCTAATTAGTGTCTGTCTATAAAGTAACAAGTTTTAATATCAATAGCCCAGCCCTTCAGGGTTGGGATTTGAAGACGTTTAAATTCCAGCAGGGCATTCATGCCCTTGTCATATTGAATATCATACAGTTAAATCGCCGTGAAAGGCGTCTTAGTGTTATAAGTCTCCATAATTCCGCCATGAATGGTGGGGTTACGGAGAAGACTCCCCTTCATTATGGACAGACACTATTTAGTTATAAATAATAGCAATAAATGAGTTTTTATTTCCCAAATTAATTGACTAAGATGAAATAATGATGAGTAAAAATAATTTAGTATCCATTATGGTAGTATTTCTACTTATAAGCTGCACAACCGATCGCAATTCCAAGGTCGAAATGCTTTTCGCTGACTATCAGGGTGAACAACCGGGTGCGGCAGTAATGGTAATCCATCAAGGCCAACCAGTACTGGCAAAGACATTCGGCCTGGCTGATCTTGAGCACGATACGCCAGTGATCCCACAAACCAATTTCAGGTTGGCTTCGGTTACTAAACAGTTTACCGCCATGGCGATAATGATCCTGGTGGAACGTGGTAAACTTGATTATGCTAATAATTTGAAAGATATCTTCCCCGATTTTCCGGAATATGGCAAAATTGTGACAGTAAAACACCTATTGCAACATACCTCCGGACTGATCGCCTACGAAGATCTGATACCCGATACAGCAACGATTCCCGTCCTGGATGAAGATGTATTGACAATGATGATGGGGCAGGACAGTACCTATTTTACACCGGGCAGTGAATACCGGTATAGCAACTCCGGTTATGCCGTATTGGTCATAATTATTGAAATGCTATCTGGCAAGTCATTTGCTAAGTTCCTGGAAGAGAATATATTCGAACCATTGGGAATGAACGGTACCATAGCTTTCCAGAAAGGTATTTCGAATGTAAAGCAGCGGGCTTACGGCTATATTGTCAAGGGGGACTCGCTACAATTCAATGATCAGAGTATGACCAGTTCCGTTTTGGGCGATGGCGGGATTTATACTTCTCTGATTGATCTGTACAAATGGGATCAAGCCTTGTATACCGATCAGCTTGTGACCAATGAATCCCTGAAGCAGGCATTTACTCCCGGTTTAGAAGAATATGGTTTCGGTTGGCGTATTGATGATTATCAGGGCCACCGCCGGGTCTACCATACCGGTGGCACGTGCGGTTTCCGCACTGCTTACCTGCGTTACCCTGATGATCAACTGTCGATCATTATCTTGACCAATCGTCGCGATCCAGGGGTAATGGATCTGGCGGAAAAATTGACAGTATTGTATTTACGGGAATAATTATAACCGCTGGTGGCGGTAATTTTCAATACACCAGATTCCGGATCCCCGGGCGGTGATATAGAGGAAAAGGAAGCAATAGATTACTGCCATTTCGCCATGATTCATAATTGGCAATATAGCATCCAGTCCATGTTTCCACCAGTAGGCCACGGCCATTAGACCGGCCGAAAGAAAAGCTGCTGGTCGGGTAAATAAACCGAACATGATCAACAGGCCGCCCAGCAGTTCGATGGGACCGGTAATCCAAGTTATATAAAAGGGGGCGCTACCGTGAGCAGCAGGAAATCCCAGTACCTTGACACTGCCATGCCAGAAAAACAGGAAACCGCTTACGATCCGCAACAGGGCGTAGGCATATGGTTCAAGTGTGGTAAGGTGGGATTTTAGTTTAATTGTCATCAGACTGGTAATATTATGAATGAGCCAGAAAGTTCCCGGGACATTGATTCCCGGTAATCTCAATAGTGGTTTATTCCTATGCGTAGAAACCTATCCCTGAATTAATCTGTAAAAATATCCTGGTTATAATTTAATTTCTGTTAAGCAATAATGACCAGCACACGACAACATTTAAAGCGGATGCATGTCTGGCAGAAAAAGTATGACGCCCAGGCTCCAAAATCGGGCGACGTAGCGCCGAACTTCGAATTATTTGATACTGCCGGCAAAAATTCGATTCGTTTATCTAATTTCAGGGGTCAAGTACCAGTTGCTCTAATTTTCGGCAGTTTCACCTGACCACCCTATGTGAAGGGGACTGGAAGTCTCCATGATTTGTACCGGAAATTTAGCAATCAGGTGAAATTCATAAAAATCTACATCAGGGAAGCCCATCCGGTAGATGGTTGGTCGTTTGGAAAGGGGATACCCAAATTATTAATCAAGTTTTACAGCCCCAAAGT
>JABMPO010000193.1 GCA_013203015.1 Fidelibacterota bacterium | reverse complement strand
TATAGTTTTTTAATCAATTGTGTGAACGACAAATTCCAGGGAACCAGGGAAGATTAACCGAGAATGTAGATATTGACAGGTCTCTAACAGGATAATAGGATTCTATACTCCTTTTAATCCTTTGGACTTTTTACGGTGAATACCCTAACTTTCACCGAAGTAGCGGGATAGAGAGAATCATTTCCGATTTATTCCATTATTCAGAATTTTAATAAACGGGAAACACTATTTCAACATTCGCTAACTGTGCATTGGTATTCAAAATACGCAAGATCATATACGATGGTTCATTGGTGTAAATATCAATAAGCCACTTGAAATCGCTGCAAGACAGTTTTTATATTATATCATAATTTATTATTATCAACTCAATTCCAATCGTCTGAACAACAACCTTTCATTATCAACAACACTAATCCTAATCCCATTGGAGGACTATCATGCGTCAAACAATAACCAGCCTATTTAGTTTAATCATCATTATTTCTTTTGCATTTGGACAAACAATGAGTATACAAGGTGTTATCCGGGATGATACCGGTGCATCTATTCATGGCAGTTATAATATTGAATTTCGGCTTTACGATGCAGCCACCGGTGGCACGTTGAAATGGAATGAAACTCAGACTTTAACAGTGACCAATGGTGTTTATTCAGCCTTGTTGGGATCCGTCAACAGTCTGTCCGGTTTGAATTATGATATAAGTTATTGGCTGGGAATAGCTATTGATGACGCTGAGGAGTTGATTCCCCGGACCAAACTGACCATGTCACCCTATGCCATGATGGCGGGAATGGATGGCATAACCAATATTTTTCCACAGGATGGAGATGTAGGTATAGGTACAATGTATCCAACCGCAGCCCTGCAGGTAGCAGGGGATATATATCTTGGGTGGAATGATTGCATTGGTGTTGCCGGCACGGATCCCGCCTGGCAGAATAAAGCACTTGCCTGGACCTGGTCCGAGGGCATCGGCGATCATTTGGATTTTTATGTACCTGGAGATAATAACCCAACTACTGCTCTGATGAAGCTGGATCAGAATGGGAAATTAGCTCTTACCAACAGCCTGATTACAATACCAACAGGTACACTGTTATCCAATTTCCGTACCATGACCGACGGCTTCCGGATGCGGTATGATGATAATTTATTTGGTTCAAATCTGGATGGATTGGTGATTGAGAAGACAGACGGTAATGCGGCTTATCCAGATGGGGGAATCATTTTCGCGAATACAGGTAACGATGACGTGGTTGACGTTTCAATGGCAATCCGTGGTGATGGAAAAATCGGTGTTGGAACAATTGATCCGACACACACTCTGGATGTTCGCGGACCAATCCGCAATGATTATAATGCAACTTATGATGTCTGGCTCCAGGGTGGGTCGGCAACTTCAGGTGAAGCCCGGAATCTGGCGGTGCTGGGTCATAAAGCATATGACAAACTCTATTTGAATTATGGTACTGAATATGCAAATGGTACAATCATTGGTGGGAATGTGGGCATTGGGACCAGTGCTCCGGTTGAAAAACTGCATGTAGTCGGCGATACCTACATCACGAATAAATTATTTGTTGGCGAGAATCTTTATCAACGCGTTGATGGTACCAGCCAGGGCTGGCACAAGATCGATGATGATGATGGCAACGACGATGCGCAGTGGTATGAAACCACCTATACACCTTCCGATCGGCGCCTGAAAACCGCTATCGAAACCATTCCCAATGCTTTAGAGAAAATAGCACAATTGCGCGGTGTTTATTATCAATGGAGCGAAGAAGGTTTCGGACGCTTTACCAAGCATATTGATGAGGACTATAGTTCCGGCCCGGAAACAACTGAAAGTGAGAACGAACAGGTTAAGGATTTTTACAGAGATAAAATCCATCAGCGAATGGGTGGCCAGCAGGTTGGTGTCATTGCTCAGGAGATTCAGGAAGTGATGCCGGAGCTGGTCCAGGAGCAGGAAGATGGCTACCTGGAAGTATCCTACGGTAATATGGTTGCCTTGCTGATTGAAGGCATGAAAGAACAACAGTCGCAAATTGAAACATTACAAGCGCGATTGGATTTACTCGAAAATAGCCAGAACAGGTAATGCTTTTTAATCCATAAGAAGGAAAATTAACTAAAATTTTGGATTGAAAGGAGAACCTGATGAGTTCTAAGAAAATTAATAAATCTGTAATCAGCAAGTGGCCGCTTTTATCGGCAACCTTGTTGCTGCCAGGATTGCTGGCACTATCGTTTGCCGGGTACACATCGGATCACATTGTCATCAATGGCGGTACTGGCCAGATGAGTGGATTCCTGGCACCGGCCCAGGTCGGTGAGGAACGTGTCGTCGGATCGGTCTCGGTAATTGTTGGTCAACCGTTTGTTTCTTCCGAAACAATGAGTGGCGCCGGTTATAATATGGAATTGGGTTTCTGGACCCAGATGCTGCGTACCCCGGGTCTGGCTAATTTGACTGCGACCTACGAAATATATCCCGACCGGATCGATCTGAACTGGGGTTACGATCCCAACACCCCTCCGTCCACACTCATGCATGACATCTTTCGCAGTGATGTATTAATTCGTAATGATTACCCCAATGAGAATGCCAGCTATACTGATGATGCCGTTGAACTGAATGTGGGTACGGAATACAGTTATGAAATCCTGGGAAAAAATTCTTTTGGCTGGGCTGGGGAAGCGACGGCCGTGGTTGGAAAAACCTCCACAGTTGGTTCCATATCCGGCACGATATCCACCTCTCTGGGAACAAAAATTCCCAATGCCAAATTGAATCTCACGCCCAACTGGGGTACTTCGATGTACTTTAGCGGTGATTCTGATTTTGTGACTATTCCCGACGGTGATGCTTTTGAACTGGTTGACAATTCCACTTTGTCAGAAGCGACTTTGGAATTCTGGGTGCGTCCCAACAGGGTAGCAGATGAAACGATTATCTCCAAGGGCAGTCACTGGGATGTGGGACTGCGGGATAATTCCGGTTTCAGCAAACTGGTATTTAAGGTTGACGGTACCATAGTAATGACCAGTGATGCTACGATCGGTGTTGATGAATGGACTCATATTGCCCTGGTTAAAACAGCCGACGTTGATAATGCTATATTTCAACTTTTCCTGAATGGGCAAACCGCAACAGTAAACACCGGGCAAACCACCTATACCCAGACTCATATTGCCCAAGCGACTGCTTCGGTTTTCATCGGTAAATACTCGGGTGGTTTGTTTTTTCGTGGAAATCTGGACGACCTGATCTTCTGGAACGATGCCAGGACTGCTGAAGATATTGCACTGGATTATGACCGCTACTTGTACTACCAGACTCTGGGAGTAATCAATTTTCCGAATATGACCGCCCAATTCAATATGGATGGTGGTTCCGGTGCGATCGTAACCAATGCGGTCGATCAGACTAAAAATGGTGCCATAGCCAATCTTAGCGGTGATACCTGGTCTAGTAATATTCCAAATGTTTATGCCATCGCTTATACGGATCAGAATGGGGATTATCAGATCAATAATATTAATTACGGAAATGGAACTAATTTTGCACTGACACCTTCAAAACCGTATCACATTTTTAACCCGGATGATCGACTGGTATACCTATCCGATGCAACACCTGTGGCCAATGGTCAGAATTTTTCTGTTACCAATCTGATGTCGATTACCGGCTATGTCTTTTACGATTCCAGTAATACCGAAGGTGTTCAATGTGGTGAACAGAATGTTCAAATCTGGGTAAATGGCGAGTTTAAGGGTGTCATGACCAATAGTGAAGGCTTTTACCGGGTGGAAGTTGAACCAGGAGCCGATGTGCACATTCAACCCTATCGGGCATCCCGTGATACAGTAGATTTTTCGCCCTATAGTACCGATTTTACTAATGTAATATCAAACCGCACCGCCAATTTTATTGATTTGAAAACACGTACTCTACGTGGTACCGTTACTGGTGGTATAGGTATATGTCAGTGCCCGTTGGGTCCGTTGGGTGTGGCCCAAGTCGAGTTGGTGCCTACCTCCGGGTTATTCAGCAAAACGGCGAATGTGAATGCAATAGGTGAATACAGCTTTCTCAATTTACCACCACAGGCCTACCAGTTAGTGGTTAATATTAATGAAACCGGTACATATAGTCCGGCTGTCCCGGAATTGATTGCGATGAATGATTATTTCCTGAGTGGTGGCAAGTCGATTAATTCTGAGGATTCTTTCTCTTTGATGGACTCCCTTTGGGTGGGAGAGGAAGATACCGTGGCGTTTAATTACCGAACGGCCATGCAGAGTTCGGTCACCGGTTTTACAATCAATGAAATAGGCCATAAACAGTTCAGCCAGAATGAGCGTGATACTCTGGAGCTGTTTGCTTTCGAACGTTACTGGAATAATTACGATTGTCCGGTTGACAGTGGTGAATTTAAGATTATAGATTTGATTAGCGATCGATCAGACACGGTAACTGCTACTTTTGGCAGCGATGGTTTGCATCGTTATGGGCTTCTGCCCGGTCAACCGAATATCAGCTCCTCTGGTAATCCGCCCTATAGCAAACCAATTGAGGTCATTACCAGTGATAATCTGGGCCGTCCGGCCATTTCTCAAACAATGCGTGCCGTTGTATTGGGGCATAAACCCCAGTTGATGGATTATGTCACTACCGCCCCGGATATTCCCTTCCTGATCCTGCGTCGCCCACCAGGCGACCAGAGTTTTTCCCAGTTCAGTTCCACCCAGTCGCAATGTACGGAAATTGGTTTTAGCATGGGCTCTTCATTTGGATTTAGTCAGGAATACAAGGCTAAACTCGGTGTGGGTGTCACTACTTCCATCGGCTGGATCGTTGCTACCGAATTGAATGTGGAAACAACCTATGAGATGACTTCAGGAATCTCGGCCAGTATTAGTAATACCAGCAATGTTTCCCAGAAAGTCTGTCTCAGTTGTGAGACCAGCTATTCGACCAGCGATGTGGTAGAAGTGCTGGGTAATCGGGGCGATTTGTTTGTGGGTGGTGCCTTAAACCTGTTATACGGCGAAACTAAGGTGCTGGATCTGATTTTTGAAAATGATGTCTGGCAATATAGTTTATCATCTGAAATAATATTTGTACCTGAGGGCTTTGCCACAACTTTCGTGTATACTCGTGGTTATATCATTGATTACATGATCCCCGAGTTGGAATTTCTGGCACTGACCGACTCTACGATGCTGGAATCAGTACATCGTTGGAATAACGTTCTGGCCCGGGAAGATTCACTGCGCTGGATCACCGAGGATACAGCGAATTATTCCTTTGAAGGTGGAGCCGGTGCTTTCAGCGTGTCCCGCACATCCGAAGTAGCCCAAACGGCCAGTTTTCAAATTGGTATTGATATCAACACCAGCTTTGCCCAAACTATGGGATTCTCGTTCAATGAACAAGCCGGTTTTGAAGCTACCACGAAATTCGATTTTGGCTTTAACATGGGTTTCAATACTTCCAGTACGCAAACCAACTCGAACACATCCTCCTTTACTCTTTTAGATGACGATTTTGGCGATGATTACAGTGTTGGCGTCGGATCCGATCCGGTTTACGGTACTCCGGTATTCCATGTCATTGCCGGCAATTCATCCTGCCCTTACGAGACCTGGTATAACGAGGAGGGTGAAGTTGTTACGACTCCTCGTGACGTTCCTTACATGGAATGGTTAGGGGCCGGTGGTACGGTGAACAATATTCTACCCGATGATGTAGCTTCACTATCGGTGCTGTTGCGCAACGACTATGATGATGTACGGACTTATTACCTGTCATTCGTAGGATCCAGCAATCCACTGGGAGCCGAAGTAATGATTAACGGGTTGTATGGCCCTATTTCCTATGATCTGGCTGCTAATGCAGCCGACAGCGCCCAGATCACAGTCTGGCGTGGTTCTGACGATCATTACGAATATGAAAATCTGATGCTGAAATTCGCCCCGGAATGTGAAACTAATTATGCCGGTGTTACCCAGGGGTTTACTCTACCCTTTACCGTCAATTATGCCCGTCCCTGCACCGAGGCAGAGATTTACGATCCAACTGATAACTGGGTACTGAACATCAGTAATGATGATACACTTGATATTGTGACCACCGGATACGATTTGAACCAGAGCCATTTTGATGAACTATGGCTGCAATTTCGCCCACTTGGTGGTGATGCCTGGTTCACGATCGACGACACACTACAGGCTGATACGCTACGCTTAACCAACCAGGTTGCCGCCTTGATGCAATGGTCGGTGACTGATCTACTGGATGGAATCTACGATATCCGGTTACGGTCGATCTGCCTGGACGGCTTGCTTACCAACGAACTACCGCCTTTCCGTGGAACCATCGACCGGGTCAAGCCATCAATGCT
>JABMPO010000192.1 GCA_013203015.1 Fidelibacterota bacterium | reverse complement strand
GAGAATCACAACTTTGGCACCCTTGGTGATGGCCTTATGCTCCCGGTAGTTCTTGATGTAGAGACCGAACCATTTGTGTGTGATTAACCACCGATAGAGTCTGTCCGAACTCCGAAAAAAACAGGCAGCCGCCAGCAGCAGAAAAGGCGTGGTCGGCAACAGTGGAAGAAAAATGCCCACAGTGGCTAACACGACTAACAGAATACCAATCAGTATAAGTAATCCTTTGCGCAGAGTTAGCTTAACCATTGTTTACTTTGCTGCCCCAAATACCTACGTTAACTTCTCACCAAATTCACTTTTCACGTTAATTACGTTCGGTGTTATCCTGAGTTGCATGCTGACACTCCATCAGTTGCTAACAATCCCCACTATTTGACATTATCGATAATCCCATAACTCGCAATTATTCAAAACCTGGTATTTCCCCCCCCTGTCTGCACAATAAATTACATTCGGAATGGGCGCTGGAATCTATTACTTTTCCAGTACTTATTAAAATAAATTAGCGGTGCAGTTCATTTATGATCGCTTTTTCCCACTTGATAGTGATCCATTATTATCCAGGCAAATAATCTATCGGGAATTATTTTTTTTAAGACTACCGATAATTTCTGGCTAAATGATCCGACCCGATAACGCAGTCGAGGATTGGGGGTGCGTAAAATTTTGTCTATCAATTGAGCGATTTTAATCGGATTGGCTCCATTCATTTCATCGGATTCAATTACCGAAAGGGTGCGCTGGAAATCGGTTGCATAATTTGTGTCAGTTAGTGGTTTTGCAATTTGTTTGCGGTTTTTCGTGAAAGCAGTAGCAAAATCTCCTGGTTCGATTAATACTACCCTGATACCCTGTGAACGCAATTCCCCATATAATGCTTCTGATAGTCCTTCTACGGCAAATTTAGTGGCACTGTAAAGTCCCTGGAAAGGTAATCCAATCAATCCGCCCAGGGAGCTAATATTTATAATGTATCCGGCACCCTGTGAACGCATGGCTGGCAACACTGCACTGCAAACCCGCATGATACCAAATAAATTAGTATCGAATTGGGCCTGGGCCTCCTCAATGGAGGTGAATTCCACCGGCCCACCAATTCCGAAGCCGGCATTATTGATCACGGCGTCAAGTCGCTGCTCACTTGCCAGTATTTTTTCGATTGCAGAATTAACCGACTCAATATCATTAACATCCATAAATATGGAATTGAACGGGAGTTTGGAATTACTATCTTCAAATCCCTGGCGATTTCGAGTAGTACCATAAACTTTATAGCCTTTTTCCGCCAGGTAAGTCGCGCAACTCCGACCGATACCGGACGACGCTCCGGTTATCAAGACTACCTGCTGCTCGTCCCCGCTGATTCTCGAAGTACTGATCTTGTCATTAGCCATTCGTTGCACCGTTAATAATTCCATGCTTTTTACCGATTTTCAAGAATTTATCCAGGCAAAAATCAAGTTGTTCTCTGGTATGGGTCGCCATATAACTGGTTCGCAGCAGCGATCTGTGGCGCGGTACCGCCGGGGTAATAACCGGGTTGGTATAAACTCCTTCCCTCATCAAATCCTTCCAAACTAAAAAGGTTTTCTTTTCATCGCCGATGATTAAAGGAATGATTGGGGTGGTGCTTTCACCGGTATCATAACCGATTTGCCTGAAATTTGTAGTCATATAATCCGTGTTATCCCATAATTGTTTACGTCTTTCCGGTTCATTTTTGATGATTTCCAGCGCTTTCATTACGGTAGCCACATTTGAGGCCGGCAGAGCAGCCGTAAATATCATGGCACGAGTGTGATGCTTTAGATAATCGATCACTGCACCATTCCCAGCGATAAAGCCCCCCACTCCCGCCAACGATTTACTGAAAGTGCCCATAATCAAATCGACTTTATCAGCCAGGTTATAATGCCCGACCACACCCTCACCATTTGGCCCCATAACACCGACAGAATGGGCTTCGTCAATCATTATTCGAGCTTCATATTTCTTGGCCAAACGAACCAGATCGGGCAGGTTCAGGACATCCCCTTCCATACTGAATATTCCATCGGCTGTAATGAATCGGGCTTTATCAGGTTTCGCGTTTGCGAGTTTTTTCTCCAGATCAGCCATATCATTATGCTTGAATTTTACTATACGCGCCTTCGAAAATCTGGAACCATCAACAATTGAGGCATGGTTGAAGGCATCAATAAATATTAAATCTGACGGTTCGACGGTCGTGCTGATTACACCTAAATTGACATTAAATCCCGTTGAAAATACCAGAGCGTTTTCCTTGCCCACAAAATCAGCTAATTTTGCCTCCAGGATTTCATGCAGGACTATATTACCATTCAAGAATCTGCTGCCGGTCAGCCCGGAACCATATTTTCGTAGAGCATCCACGCCGGCCTCAATGACTTCAGGGTGATTAGTTAATCCCAGATAATTATTTGATCCCAACATGATCTTTTTCTGACCATCGATGGTAACCTCAGTCCCATCTGAAACTTCGATTTTCTGAAAATAGGGATAATAACCAAACGCGCGTGCAGTATTTGCTCTGGTAAAATTATACATCTTGGTAAATACATCCGGATGTTTCTTGAAATACAACTGTTTAAATACCTGAGCTTTTTGCTTAGCTATATCTTTGAATTCTAAAAACATATTTTCCTCGTACCTTAATTTATTATTTCAGTTAGGAATTTGAAATAATCCGTGGGATCCCCAAAAACCGTAAATACCGGATGAATTGGTTTTGAATTTAAATAATCTTAACCCGGATGCAAAGATGCCGGAATACCGACGTCACAGTCGTACAACACGGGCAGTTGCTACATCAATATGGGCGTCCAGAGAATCCAGTTACCCCAGACACAGTTACGATGCTATCCGTTCATTTGGATAATTTTTAGTTGAAGTAATAATTAAAGGTTATCTGTGTCATTGTGGCTCCTACCCGTGTTTTATATTCTCTTTTATAACTATACTCATCATATTCATCTTCAGACTCATAGGTTGTCGAGTGAAACAGCATGCTGAAGGTTGCTTCTCCTCCAACTGAGAACGATTTTGAGAAAAAGTATTCGACCCCCCAACCAACCGTAATACCAAGCAAGTTTGTTGCATCATTGAATTCTTCCTTAGTCTCATCAGTGATATCCGAACCAGTTATAAATGGTAAAACGTAGAATATTTCACCAATATAATAGCTGCGCAGTTCTTCGTTTCGAACACTCAATATCCGTGCACCAACCCGTGGAATAATGAAATGAGCAGAAATATCAGATTCACTGGTTGACCCATCTTCGGTACGTTTGTACTTTGACCCGACAGTGAAATAACTTAGTGCAAAGGTCGGTGTCAGGGTCTGTTCGCTCTCATTGTTTTCACCTAAAAGAATTTGGACAGTTGAAAATGGCAATCCTACCTTGAAGCTGGTGTTCTGAGATTTGGCGCTTATAAATGTGGTCAGCACTAAGATAGTAATAATTACCACAATTATTTTTTTATTCATGGTTAACTCCCTAAAATTATCAATCCCAATTGCAGATATTTTTATATCCTAATACAATTTACTTCAGTATCATTCATATACCATAGAATGTATTAGTGAAAAATTATTCTTTATTTTATAAGGATCATTTTCCTGGTTTGCACCAAGTCTCCTGCCCCGATTGCATTGGGATCTTGGACCCTGATCTGGTAAAAATATACCCCTGCACTCACCAGCTGCCCGCGATTATTGGTCGCATTCCAGATGACAGATTTATTACCGGCACTCTGTTTTTCTGATACTAGGGTTGTCACTTTTCCGCCAAGTAGATCATAGATGGTAATTTGGACTATTGATCTTTGGGGTAGTTCATATTTGATAGTGGTTGTTGGGTTGAATGGGTTGGGGTGATTCTGGTCAAGCCAGAATTTCTGAGGTTGGTCATCATTGCCGAACCAATCTTTGGTGCCAATTTCGACTTCCAGATTTCGTACAACCCGCACATAATTATAGATCCTGATAACATCACCCTGGGGGCCATGACCATAAGGGTAGTCATTGGGGTCACCGGCTTTGGGATCACTCCTTTGAGCGCCGGCCCCGTGAACATCCTGCAAAACATAATTCCCTGAATTTGGCGGGACCTGCATAAAGCCTAACGCCTCCCCAAAACAGACATAGGTGGCTTTATCTGGCGCTGGCCCATCAAAATGGGTGGTTGATGCCCAGTAAAAAGGATAGTTATCATTGCCACCTTCATCTGAAATCATAGGTACAAAAAATACTTCCGCTATCGCTGGCGAATTTGTGAAACTGGGTGATCTATCATAGTCTACGATACTATGCAGTTCCTTGATATTAGGCAACCGCCAGTCGGAATAACCACGGTATAATTCCGTATTCCTGGCAGTGACCCAAGCTAGAGCTGTTTCCCAATCCATGCCAATGCTGATACCTGTTTGATCCCACATTAATCCGGTTGCAAAATCCGAAATTGTGGAGTCCGAATTTTCGATAAAAGCATTGATGCCGTAATCGGTCCTTCCACGAATCAGCCTGATTTCAAAATCTTTGGAAGTAGGATATCCTTTGATACGACCATCAACAAAATTAACGCCAAACATCGTCTCGTTGTCACCCATGGTTGTACCACGGTAAATCGTATTGGTAGCATACTGAGCATCAATGAATCGCTCGGAAGGGATAACGGTTCCGCCGAACCTGAAATCAAAATAATTGGTATCGATATAGGGAACAGATGATTGTTCATCCATGCCAGTGATCCCGCTAAAAAGAATCAGTGAATACAATTCCTTAATAGTGGGCAGACGCCAATCGGTATAACCGGCATAGGTCGAAGTATCGGCAAACATAACACATTCGCCATAATCATATTTAGCATCAGGTAACATTTTTTGCCAGATCAATCCGGTGATAAGATCAGTAATTGTCCCATCGCCGTTGTCCTGGTAGGCTGGCTGAAAACCAGAATACTGAGCATCCTGACCGAAAAAGGCAGTTCCTGAATCCGGAGCTGCAATGATTATGTTGTTATCGAAACATTGTGACTGGCCGGTGTCAACGACTTTATAAGATTGACCATGGACCAAACCACAAAACAGCAGTACCAGGAATGATGAAAATAGGTTTGCAGCATTTTCAAATGTTTTCATCTAGGACAGTTCCTTTTGAGTAAAATAATACTCTCACGGCTAAAATGGTCATAGGTGACAGATTTAAAAGAATCCCCACTATTCAAATAAGTATGTCTCAATAATCGTATTAAACTTCCATTTTTTGCCAAGTTTTGGCAGCTATATTCGAATCCTGTTCAACCATCGTAATACAGCCGGGAACCGGGCAAACTAATTGACACAAGTTGCAGCCGACGCATTCATCCTCATCAACAAATGGGACGTGATCCGCTATTTTTCCATTAGTTTCATGGAGTACTGATGGTTGTATTTCAGTCCGGGGGTGCATTCCATGGTCCGATTCACCATGAAAAGCGAAGCAAGCACTTTGGCGGGTATGAATACATTGGTGTGCGCCATCCAAACAAGCAATATAACAAAGCTGGCAGCCGATACATTTATCTTCATCAATACTGGCAGCAATCCGGTAATTCAGATCAAGGTCGCCCCATTCGGTGAAATTCGGAATCGCTTTGCCAATCAAATCATTTACTGACAGCATGTTCATGTCATCGAGGTAATTGGAAAGTCCGTCAATCAGATCTTCAACGATTCGATAGCCGTAATGCATGACCGCAGTACAGACTTGCACGGATGTTGATCCCAGGGCGATAAATTCCGCTGCGTCCCGCCAGTTACCGATGCCTCCAATCCCTGAAAGAGGTATCTGAATCCGTGGATCCCGCGCCAGTGCAGCCACCATATGCAAAGCGATTGGTTTTACGGCCGGTCCACAATAACCGCCATTGGTACCTTTATCTCTGACTGAGGGCAGGGGAACCAACGTCTCCAGATCAACCCCGACGATTGATTTAATTGTATTGATCAGTGACAGGCCATGAGCACCGCCCTTAGCGGCAGCTAACCCCGGATCGAGGATATCAGTGACATTGGGAGTCAGTTTGATTAATACGGGTGTGTTGGCGAAATCCACGGCCCAGGCTGTGATTTCTTCCAGGATTGACGGCTCCTGCCCTACCGAGCTGCCCATACCCAGTTCGCACATACCATGGGGACAGCCAAAATTCAATTCCAGTC
>JABMPO010000191.1 GCA_013203015.1 Fidelibacterota bacterium | reverse complement strand
TGGGGTTTCGATTCTGGCCTTGGGGGGTTTGCTGGCTCCACTATTGATCCAAGAAGGTTATTGACGATCCTTCGCATTGGGACTAGTCACTGTTTCCGGTTCACTGGGATTATTATTTCCCCCCAGTCTGCCGGCGATTATTTATGGTGTCACCGCCGGTGTTTCCGTAAAAAGTATCTTTATTGCAGGAATTATACCGGGTACTTTGTTAGTCAGCACAATAGCGCTATGGGCTATTCGACAAGGTAAAGTGGATCATGTTACCAAACGAAAATTCAATCCCGGAAAAGCGATCAGGATACTGTGGCAAACCAAGTGGGAAGCAATCATTCCCGCTGGTGTGTTGGTTGGGATCTTCAGTGGATTCACGACGTTAGTCGAAACTGCAGCATTGACAACCGTGTATGTAATTATTGTCGAAACATTGGTTTATCGCGATTTAAAGGCAAAACAGATACCGAAAATAATTATTGATTGTTCTACACTCATTGGTGGTGTACTAATCATTCTTGGTGTTGCCATGGGTTTGACCAGCTATTTAGTGGATGCCCAAATACCAATGCTGTTGCTGGATTGGATGAAAGAAACAGTTTCTTCGAAATATGTTTTCCTAATAATGTTAAACATATTTCTACTTTTGACAGGGTGCTTGATGGATATTTTTTCATCGATTATTGTCGTTGTACCGCTAATTGCCCCCTTGGGAGAATATTTCGGGATCGATCCGGTTCACTTGGGCATCATTTTCATCGCTAATCTTGAATTGGGTTTCCTGACACCCCCGGTTGGAATGAATCTGTTTCTATCAGCTTATAGATTTAATGAATCAATGCCGGTAATTTACAAGGCAACGCTGCCATTTTTTCTGGTGCGATTATTAGTCGTAATTGCTATAACGTACCTGCCATTTTTATCACTGGGATTATTGAATTAAACTGTTTTGATTCAGATCACTATTGATTCGGGAACTATAATAATGGCAAAACATATCTTGACTGATAAGAAATGCGCAAAATAACTTCGACATTCAATATGAGGTGCCAATAGAACAAACGATAACAGTTATTGAGAATAAATATTCAAAATTTGATGGAGTCGCAAATGACTTTCATCAGGTTTGGAGGAATAAAGTTGAAAAGTAAAACATTCGTATTGTTCTTATTGGCAGCAGTCATTGGATTGTCAGGCGTGCGAGCGCAAAGTGAGGCTGGTGCCATATTTCTATTGATATCACCAGGAGCAAGAGCTGGTGGCATGGGTGAAGCTCAGGTAGCTGTTGCTGATGATGCCTACGCCAGTTACTGGAATCCAGCAGGCCTGGGCTTCCTAAAAGGATCCGAGCTAGCCTTAATGCATGTTAATTGGCTTCCCAATCTGGCCGATGATTTATATTATGAATTTCTGGCCTATCGCAACCATATCCCTTATTTAGGCACAGTAGGTGGACATATTATTTTCCTAAACCTTGGTGAGCAGAATCGCACCGGGCAGTTTGCGGAAGATTTGGGCACCTTTACAACTTATATGATGGCATTATCATTAAGTTATAGTTCTCTGCTTTCAACAAAGTCATCGCTTGGTTTAAATGCGAAAATTTCATACCAGCATCTTGCTGGTATTGGTGCCGGCAGTGAATCCAGTAAAGGTACATCTACCGATTTCGGTTTTGATATTGGCTATTTGTATCGTGGCTTATGGACACCAAGGTTAGACTTGGGATTAACGCTTACGAATATTGGTCCTAAAGTTGCATTTATTGATGCGGCTCAAGCTGATCCGCAACCGACTAATTTTACCCTTGGTATTCAATACCGTATTGTAGATTCACCCTTTAATCGACTTAGTATCGCCTATGATGTAGATAAAATGATGGTTGCTTCTTACCCTGATATGGATTGGGATGCTGATGGTGGTGTCGGCGATTATGATGAAGATGGCAATTTTAGCCCCGGTGGAGATTTTAACAAAGATAAACAACGCGAAACTGCCCATACCGACCCTATATATCTTGCTCTCTTTACATCGTGGGTTGATGATTGGTTTTTAGGTGGGGATATCGATTGGGGAACCGCTGATTATCCTTCTGACCGAAAGATCGGTGGTTGGCAATGGAATAATGATGATAATGGAAATGGTGAACCGGACCCCTCAGAGATGGAAGAAACAGATGATGTAGAGTACGGTGAACCTGGTTATGGGATTTATAACCATGCCGGACAAAAAGAAGTCGGCACCGGTGATGATCGATCCATCAGTAATGAGATTGACAAACTGGTTCACAATGTTGGTTTTGAATACTGGTATGCCGAAAATTTTGCATTACGCATGGGGTATTAT
>JABMPO010000190.1 GCA_013203015.1 Fidelibacterota bacterium | reverse complement strand
TGCCGATAACGACCCCCCGATCATTAGCACCAATCTCAGCACCCCACATCCAGAATGGACGACTGATTAGGATAGCATTGGTTTGTCTGACCTGTGGAATCTCAAGATAAGTGCATTGCAATTTTGCGTTTTCCTGAAATTCTTGTGCCGGGTGCAGCCCAACAACCTGTGCTTCGTTAGGTTCGCGGTCACTGTTTTTACCGAAAAGGACCGATCCGCCCGTTGTATTTGATGGCAAAACAACAAAGGTATCACACATCAGCGTTTAATTTTTCCCGGTAAAATAAAGACATAATTTTTATGTAAAAGGCTTTGCTTAAGCCAGCGATCAAACCGGCGAAACATTAAAAAGAGCACCCAGATCATTTTATCCTCACGGTAGTAATCAGCAACTTCCTTGGTGGATATTTCGGCAACATTAGTTGACCGTGCCCGGTTAACAATATCAAGTAATCCTGGTATTAAATCCGGACGCTGCTCTTTATAAAGATTGGCTGCCAGATCAATTAAAATCTTATGCTGGTCGTAATAGCGCTCCATTACATCCTTTAAAAACAACCAGCGAATTATCCAGCGCAAAAAGGAGGGTGCACTTTGCAGAATCAATTCAGGATTTAATTGCTCAATTCCTTCCAGACGGAAGAGGGGGGTGGAAGTATCAACGTACAGGATTTTGCCGTCGGTTACATCGCCATTTTCAAAGACCCAATTTGACAACTGGGCATCAAGAGCCAGTTCAATTTCCGGCTGGTTGCTGCTGTTAAATTGCCATACGCTCAACAAGTGTGGTACCAGACGCTCCAACATAGCGAAAATAGCGTCATCATCGAGACTGTGCAGCAGATTATGGGCAAACCATTGTGCCGGCAATTGTCGCTGTACGATGTAAAGTACCACAGGCTCATTTACGATGGAAACAATTTGCAATTTATCTTCCGGCAGATTTATTCCCGCTTGACGCAAAAAGGCACAGTATTTTTGATATTTGGCTCCATAATCTTGAGCATCGTCGACTGTCTCAAAAAGCGGCATACGCTTGTAGGCCCAGTCATTATCATTTTCAATTTGGAAAATAGTAGAAATTTCGCCGTATCCCAAAACCCGAGCCGGTATTTTTGAAAGACCAATATCATTTGTATCGAGACCACGCTCGAAACACTCCAGAAAATCAAATTCCTTGGTACGCGGCATCAATTTTCCTCTCTATTCCTGGGAGCAGATACCCGTCCCCACAGGTTTTGAATCTTTTGCTTACTCCGGAACAATTTTCGCAAACGCCAGGCGCTATTTAACGCTCCACCCAGTTGATCGCAAACCACGTCAATTTGACTTGAATTCAAATTTAAGGGGGGCAGAAATTGACTTACAGACGGGTTATTTCCGGCGTAAACCAATAAAATATCATGGTCAAAAGCGGCCTTGGTCAATATTGGTCCACTGTTTTCATCGACCAATTCTAGACCAACCATCAAGCCTAACTGACGGACCCCCTTAAAGAATTTAGTATGATTGGACTGTAGTACATCAAGGTTGTAGGAAAATTGAGTAGCGGACTTATTGACCTGGTTCAAAAAGTCAGGCGCTGATGATATTTCCAGAACCCGTCGTCCGATTTGACAGCCAATTTCAGAACCGCCGAAGGTTGAGATATGAATAAAAGGATCAGCATGAAAAACCTGTTCCAAAGGCTCCTGTAAAACAGTGGCGGATAGGGGATAAAGACCACCCGAAAGTCCTTTACCAAGCACCACTATATCAGGAATGATATCGAAATGTTCAAACCCCCACAATTTTCCGGTACGGCCTAAGCCGGTCTGTACTTCGTCAATAATCAGTAAGGTGCCATTTTTTCTACAGAGATCGCTTACCGTAGCCAGGTAGCCCTCATTGGGAATTACCATCCCCAGGGTTGCCGGAACAGTTTCCAGAATCACCGCCGCCGCGTTACTGTCCAAGGCAGTTTGCAGAGCGCTAAGATCATTAAAGGGGACTTGACTGAAGCCGGCGGGCTGGGGACCGAAGGCCGCTCGGTATTTAGCATCGCCAGTGGCCATTGCCAGCCCGGTATGGCCGTGATACCCGCCTCGGGCAGAGATAATATTGCTGCGTCCGGTGTAGCCCCGGGCGACCTTAATTGCCAGATCAACTGCTTCGCCGCCACCCACCCCAAAAATGGTATAATTAAGATCGCCGGGCATGAGATCTGCCAACATTTCAGCCAGCAACGCTCGTTCCCGGCTCATTAAATGGTGATTTCCAATATCAAAATTATCCAGCGCCGATTTTAATACTTCAACTAGCTCCGGGTGGCGATGCCCAAGATTAAAAACACCACCGTTGCAATGGAGGTTGAACAACCGTTTTTCACCATCGATGTCGTAGATATAGGGTCCCTCGCGACGCCCCATGACAAAATCCATTCCATACCGTTTAAAAAAATCGACCTTGCCACTGGATACGTGATGACGGTACAGATCAATGGCCGCTATTTTGCTGTCAGACGCTTTCATGATACACGGAACTTGCCGTTTTTATCAAATATTACCAAGAGGATTTTACACGATTGGACAGTTGTCGATTTTGTTTAATTTAGTCGCAGAATATTAATTGATTTATCGGTATTCTCCATATGTAAAAACTAACGGAACCAAGCTCCAAAATGGATTTAAATCAATATCAACCGCGATCAAAATTTATTCGCTATATTGCTGGATACCTGGCAATGCTCCTTGGTAGTCTGGCAACTCGAACCAGAATCAGTGGACGCCAATTTATCCCCAAGTCAGGCCCCTTTATAATTGTGTGTAATCATTTCAGTGAGCTGGATCCGGTCTTTGTAATCACCAGTGTTCAACGCCCGATTAATTTCCTGATGGCCAGCGACCTGGAACTGGGTGCCGATATGTCATGGGCTCCCCGGATTTATGGATTTATACCAACCAATCGTTCAAAATTGGTACCATCGACGATTAAGCAATCCCTGAAAGTTTTAAGGAAGGGAGAAATTCTTGGTATTTTCCCGGAAGCGACTTCCTTGTCCAATGAATTGCGGACCGCCAAAGATGGAGCCGCCTATCTTTCCGTGGCTACCAATGTTTCTATTCTACCGGTCGGTATTCATGGAACCGACAATCTATGGCCCAACCTTTTCCGCGGTATCCGACATACTGTTACCGTTAAAATAGGTCGTCCATTTGGACCGTTTGAATTCTCTGTTAGCGATCGAAAATACAAACAACGAGCGCTACAGAAGATCGGTGTAGAAATAATGTGCAGGATAGGGGCCCTGCTGCCGATTGAAAGCAGGGGAATTGTCAAAAACGATCCGCGTGTAGCGCAGTATTGGGCTGAGAATCAACGTTTATTGGGAAAAATTAGTTAGGCTGAATTCTACGCGATTGATATATAATTAGAAACAACCCGGTTAAAGTCAACACACCACCTACCACAGTTAAACCCGGTACGTTTTCATGCAGCAGATACCAGCCCAGGGTCGAGGCCACGATCGGTTCCCCCAGGGGCACGGCAGCCACCACCGTAGGCGACACAAACTTCACCGCATAATAGAAGCTGGTATGTCCGAAAACAGTGGGAATAATCCCCAGTAGAATTAGCCAGAGAAAATCAATCCTAGCGGCCGGCAATAATGATTGACCCGTAAAGCCGATCATAAGCAGCATAGTAAGCGC